>NZ_JAHLZE010000014.1 GCF_020148105.1 Methanobrevibacter sp. TMH8 | reverse complement strand
TTTAGCACCTTTAACATGGACATTGCGGCCATTTTCAACTTTTATAGCTATATCCACAATTTTACCAGTTTTTTCATTTATAACAAGTTCATCAAGAGAACCAAGAATACGTGCATTATTAGTAGCAACTTGATAACCTTTGGGGCGTTCTTTTAAAAAAAAAGAACGCGGAAGCTCTTTTCTAAAAAAATAATTAGGAAAGAATATGGCATTGAAATTTACAGAAACGGATGAAAAACTGAAACAATTAGCTGAAAGAAGAAATGTATCTCCAAGCAGGAAAAAAGGATACAATAGGACTTTTACAGAAATCTATAATTTAATAGGAAAAACACCATCTGAACTTATAAAAGAAACTAAAGAAGAACAACAGCCATTTATAGATAAAAAAGGAATCGCTAAAATCTTGGAAATAGAAGATAGGAAAATAACAAAATATCAACAGCAATATATAAACTACCTAAATAAAAAAAGAATAACTGAAAGCACAAAAATAATGAGACTTGCAGCATTCAGATGCTTATTCAATGAATATAATGTAAACTTACCAAAAAATCATAAATTTAACCTTATCAATTATAGAATAAGGAATAAAAACCTGCCCACATGGAACGATGTTAGAAATAGTTTAGAATATTGTAAAACCTCACGAGATAAAGCCATTATAAGTTTTTTAGCCACTTCTGGTTTAAGAGAAAGTGATATTCTTGGTTTCACTATAAAAGACATGATAAACGCAACATCAATATACCATAATGGAAGCTTAAAAGACTTATTATCTAAAAATCCTAAGAATATTGTTCCTTGTTGGGATTTTTATCCCTTGAAAACACGAAAAAGAGGAAATCTTTGTATAACATTTAACACAGGAGAATGTACACAGTTTATTTTCCAACATTTAAAAGAAAGATTACAGACTAATGAACTTATCACCCCAAAAAGTCCTTTATTTTATGGCAGAAAGAAACCACATTTTTTAACAACAGATTCAATAATAAAACTATGCCAAAGACTAAATAAAGAATTAAAACTAGGAAAAGACATAAACAGAAAATATGGAAAATTCAGAGCTCAAAATTTAAGAAAACTATTTTCAACCACATGCAGAAGAAATATAACCAATGTTGTGATTAATAGAAATAAATTCAGTGAACTAGATATTATAAGTATATTCACAGGACATACCCCACCTAATATGAGTAATTCCGAAGTTTACGATGCAGTTGAAGATGATAACCCCAATAGCTATTTAAGAAAGAATTATGAATCTTTAATTCCATATTTAACTATTTTTAAAGATGAAACTAATAATGAAGTTAAGAACAATAATCAAACAATTGAATCAGAAATATTAAAGATAAAAGAATCAGTTGATATTTTATTAAATAACAAAAATATAGTTTCATAAAATTCGAAAAGTAATAAGAGTATTCATTACGGATATGTTTCTTCCCCCTCTCTTTTTTAATTTATATTTTAAATAGTGAAACCATGAAACAAAGCTAATAAAATCATTTTCTAAAAAAATATAAAAGCATTAAATATGATACATTAAAATAAATATTACAGCATGTTTTAAACACTACTATAATATATATTAATATACACTACTCTTGGGAGAGGATGCATTACAATGAGAATGAAGAATTTAAAGCTATTTTAGTTTGAGATTGTTTATATAACTCTTTCTAATAAATTATTTTATTTTTGTTATTTAAATATTTTTTCTTTATTTTCTTGATGAAGATTTCGGATATTTTATATTTCAATTATTATTATTGATGATATTCAATTTAATCGATTCCTCGTTTCATATAATTGAAAAAAATAATCTATATATTTAACTCTTATAAAACTTAAATTATTTCCACATAGGTAAATAATCCTTAAAATTTCTCAACAATCTTTTATAAATATGTTATCAAAAAAAAGATATTAACTATTTAAATTGATTAATTATTTTGAAAATGAAATTATTGAGATTAAAGAGTTTGGTTGATATTTTATTAATAATAATGAAATAGTTTCTTAATATCCTAGACATTTTTCTTTTTGTATTGTATTTTGTATCATTAATAGTTTATTTGTAACATCATTTTTTTAAAAGTATTGTTTTATATTTATGGATGTTTATTATACTCATTTACAAAAAGCAAAAAGTATTTGTATGAGAAAGTTCTAAATAGATTATAGTAACATTTGGTTACTAAATGTTATTGTCATGATGTATATATTGAATAATTTGATTAATTTCAAATTGTCTGTATTTTAATTTCAAAGAAGTATAATAATATTTTCTATTAATAAATTCATTAATTAATATTTTTCCAGTAGCAGAGCATTAACAAAACTTTAATCGTCAGTAGATAAACCCTCATAATATTAATTTTTCGAATTCAAACAAATAATATTTCATACAAACTAGATATATTAAATAAGATAATAGCATTTTACGATAGTTTTTTAGAAAGAAATCCATTCTAAAAATATTATCAGTAGTTGAATGCAAAATATTATTTTTTTTCATAAAATAAGAAATTTGTAGGCAATTTATTAAGCCCGTAGCGAAATCTAGAAAAGATGTAAGCTTTAAAATACCACTTCAGGGCGATGTTGCGGTGTGGTAGTAATGGTGATAGTATGAGAGTTATATGAAAATGAATAAAAGAAAGAAGAATAATTTAGAAAACGAAAATGTAAAATGTAAGATGAACATCAAATTAACAGATGAAATAAGTTTATTAATTGAACCTAATGGAAAAAAGGCAAAATATATATTTAAAAGGAATGGTAATGAATATTTTGAGAATTATGGTGAAAAGCCTTCATCATTAACTATTAAAACTAATATAGGGAAAGAAATTGTCAAGTCTTTAGACCCTGAAAATGAACTTAAAAAAGAAATTCTTATTAAACGTTTTGATGAATTTAAAGAAAATGCTCAAAAGCTTTTTGAAAAAAACATCAAGACAGAAAAACTCAATAAAGAGAATGAAAAGAAAAGAAAAAAAGAGTCATTAGAGTTAAAGAAGACTGAGGCAGGGAATTTTTATAAAGATATTGACATGCCACTTATATGGATTAAAAGTCTAATTGGGTGGTTAACTGCAGGGGAAGAAATTAATATATTACAATCATTCTTAGCTTACTGTTGTCAAGTGATATTCGGTTTACCAATAAGTATTATATATGTTGGTGATGGTTCAACTGGTAAAGACCATATTAAAAAAACCGCTTTTACAATGATTCCTGAATACTTTATTATTATGGAGAAGTTAGTTAGTGAAGCAGCAATATTCAGACGTTCACAACAAAATCCATATTTTTATGATGGAAAAATTGTGGATTATGGTGATTTAGGGGGAGAAAATTCTCATGAAGAGACTGAAAACTCTAAAGCACTGATGAAAGAATTGCAAAGTGATGCTTACCTAAATAAACCTATTCTTGTTCAATTTGAAGGAGAATGGATTCCAAGAGATTTAGAATTAATAGGAAAGCCAGCATTAACATATACAACTGTTCCAAATTACTGTTTTGATGACCAGGATAAAAGTAGAAGTATATTTATTTCTCCAAGAATTGATAATCAGCAATCATTCGAAAAAAGGTACAGAATTTTAGGATTTAAAGGAGAAACTTTTAATAAGCTTAAAATGTATCAAAATGAAGTTAAAAAGATTAAAGATATAGTCTGTCATTTACGAGATATTTTTAGAACCCCTGAAGGCGACATGAAAATTGAAATAATCAACCCTTATATAGAGGTTATTATGGATATGTTTAAGGATTCTCCAACTTTTAAAAGAGATATTTCTAAATATGAGAATATTTTAAAAGTTATTTGTGCTTTAAACTATTATAAAAAGACAGTTTATGAGCATAATGGTAGAAAAGTAATTTACGTTAGTTTAGAAGATTTGCAGCTATTTCTTAGCTTATTAAATGAGAATATTGATGGTATAAAACTAAATATTTCTCCAAAAGCATTAAATATTCTCAAAGATTTGCAGAATAATTTTGATGTTTGGGTTAATAATGGAAATATAGCTGAAGAAGGGTTTACTGTAGCTGATTATCATGAATTAGGTTCTATTAAACTCCAAAAAAGAAGCATTTATACATATTTTAAGGAGTTAAGAGATTTAGGGAGTATAAAAATAAATCATAAAGAAGGACCCTTGAATTTCTATGTGTTATCTGATGATGTTGATTTTGAGCAGAATACTCTTGATTTTAATGATATTGATAGAGAAGAAATCATATCAGAGGCTGGAGAGGAAATTAAAGAGTTTTTAGATGAAGATTCTCCAATAGATGGTTTGAATATAAATAATCATCATGACGATATTGAAGTTCCTCCATGGAACTGATTGTATTTGTCTTGGAGAATATGGGGGGTTAATAACAATATTAACTACCTCACATACCTTATATTTTTTATACAATTATAATATATAATAAATAATAAAGCAATATTATTAGTTTATTTTTGAAATAAAAGTTGAATATTCCTTTTTCTATTTGCAAAATCATAATTGCAATTAACTTTCAATCACTGCAATTAAAACCAACTTTTTATAAAATTTTTTTAAGATAACATATATTTTTAATTTAATGCAACAGATTAAAATTAGTTGTTATATAATAAATTTGGCTTTTTATTTTTATTCCATTGAAATTCAATATCCGCTCTACTTATCAAAACTTTTATTCAATTACTTAATTAAAAAAAATATACATTTTAAGATACCTATTTTTAGACATAAGCTATTTTTTCAGATATTTTTGTTTCATTATAAAAAAGAGATTGTAATCAAAATGTTTTATATATTACTATTTATCCAATAATCCAACATTTTAGCTATTGACTTGATTATTACCTAAAAAATTACCTATATTAAAGAATACATCATTCAATACTAATTTATTATTAAATATATGCTTATTTTTCCATTATTGATGCTTTATTATTGTTTAAGGAGGTTTTTACATATTTTGATAAGGTTTTTTATAGTTTTTATGTATTTATATTAGAAAAATAATCCACATATTCTTTTGATTATAATCTCTTTTTTTATAGTGAAACGAGAAATGGGAAAACAATATCCGTATTGCTTCGATAATATAACCTAATTAATGCCAAATTTAATTATTTTATTAATGCTATTGTATTTTAACTTGTTTAATTTTGATTTGATGAAAAATGTTTTAATTCTTTTAAATTTAAAATAAGTTATTTATTTATATTTATATCCCAAAATAAGCATGAAGAATTCTTTAAAAATCACTATTACGGAGTGGTCTCAATTGATTATTGTTTTTCAACATAAAGAAACGTTTCCACTAAACAATACATAACTCTAAAAAACCAAAATCAATTCAGATATTACATATACAATGTTCAGAAAAATCTCTTTTTCATTTTATACTCATGGAAACGTTTCCAAATAAAGCTTTAAAGAAATTTTTTAAAACAATTTTATTTATTTTTTAGTTTTTTGTAAAAATTGAAAAGGATACTACCTTATGTATTTTATAACTTCTTTTCCAAGGTCTGTTGTAACGAAAAGTCTACCTTTAATTTTTTCAGGATTTAAACATTTAACTAGTCCTGCTTCAATTAATTGTTTTATACTTCTACTTGTATGTGTGGCCCTATATCCAGTTTTTTTAGAAATATCTTTTGGAAGCACAACTTCATCACCAATAGCTAAAAGTGTTTTTGTTCTATGTTCAGATAACCTTGTATAAGATAAAGCATCAACTACTTCTTTTTTCATGAATAATAAATAAGTTATCTTTTTATAAAGTACTGGCGACCATCTAAAACTCGGCATATAACCTTTATTTTTTCATTATATAACCATATATTTAAATATTATTTTTGTAAAATATATTTTATAAGATATAAGTCTACTATAAAAGAATAATTTATGAAATGAGGAGTTAATATATATGTTCTAATACTTGTTTTCCTAAGTCGCTAATCTGATATAGTCTTCCTTGAGTTTTTTCAGGATTTAAAACAATAACAAGGTTTTTATCTTTCAATTCCTTCAATGTACGACTAATATGGTTAATCCTTATATCTGTTGACTCAGCAATTATTGAAGGTATTTTTAATCCATCTTTAAGGTCAATCAATACTTTCATTCGGTATTTTGACATTTGTACATATGAAATTGCATCAATAAGTTCTTTATCCATATTACTAATAAAGTCTTATAAAATATTATAATCATTAACACCAAATTAATATATATTTTTACCAAATACACACCAAACTTATAAATAAAGGTTTTTGTATAAATTACTAATAAATCTAATGAATTAAATTATTAAAAATATTTGAAAATATGTAAGGAGGATTAGTCATGACAACAGATGATTATTTAAATGAGAGTAATACGAAATTTTGTGTTACATGTGGTTCTAAAATTCATGAAAAGGCTGAAATATGTCCCAATTGTGGAGTTAGATGTGCTGATATTGAGAGTAATGAAGCTAAAAAAAGTTCTAATAACTATTTTCATAAGTCTGCTAAATTGGCAGTTGTTGGGATTATATTAGGAATATTTTTTTCTTTTATAGGTTATTTTTTTGTCGGTTTTATGTATGCTTTTAGTGGTTCAAGTTTAAATGTTCCTTTGACCTTTCTGGGTTTTGGTTTACTTACTAGTGTTTTTGCAGTTTTTGGAATTGTAATAGAGAAATATAACATGAAAATCGCAGCAACACAATATATTATATGTGCAATATTCTTACTAATCACAGGATATTTAATTATAGGATTAATACCAGCCATTTGTTTAATTATTGCAGGAATATTAGCATTTCAAAACAAGTCAGATTTAAGTGAGGGGGTAATTTAGATGAATAAATTTTGGATAGTGCCGATAATCACATTTTTAGTTTTATCAATAGGATTATTTGGAAGTTTACTCAGTTCTACAAATATCAACACTAATGAACAGATAATTATCAATGGTGCTAGCTTTCAAGAAAGTAATATGGGTTTTGGAACTAGTTATCTGAATCTTAATATTAATGCTACTTTTCTTGAAGATATCGAATCTATAACAATTAATGGTGTTTTACATAAAAAAGATGGTACTTATACCAATATAAATTTCAATGGTAAACCCAACAATGGTTTAAAAAATAATAACTATCTTTTAGAATACTCATCTACATTTATGATGGATTCAGAAGATATCAAAAACATGGACTATTTAGAACTAACAATTAAAACTACTAACAACAAAGGACATAACAAAGAAATAAAAGTCAATATCACATCTAACGGCCAAGTAACAACAAATCAAGATAATACAAAACTTAACTCACAAAACCAATCAAATATTTTGAATTCTAATAGTACTGAAGATAATAAAGACTCTAACTCAGAAAACCCTAGTTCTGGAAGTAATAGTGTTGATTTTGTGTTTCCTACAAATAAAAAACTTCCAAATATAGATACTAATCTTCATGATAGAAGTAAAGATTATAATGAAGAAGATAATGAACGTGAAACAGTTACTGTAACAAGAAAATAAAATATAAAATCTATTTAATTACCTAAATTTAAAATTAGGAAATTAATAAAAAATGTGGGAAAAAAATGAATGTGAAATGTCCAAATTGTGAAACAACCCTTACAGAAAATGGCATTAGTGATGCTATTTATACTTGTGGAAATTGTGGAAACAAGTTTAGAAATGGAGAAAACAAATATGACGAGTCTGAAATACCTCCTTCACAAGTAATTCTTGATGAATATGAACAAAAAAAGAGTATAAGCGAAACAAATCAGCCACAATTAAATCCTGATAAAAAACGCGTAAATGAAAGAAGGAAAATTTTTGCTTTAGTTATTATATTTATAATATTTATATTATCTATTTCTGTTGGAGTGTATAATGTAACTAATCAATATATTAATGATACAACGAGTATTCCAAATTATACTTCAAAAAATAGTATTGATAATACTAATTATTCCAATAATACTGATTCTTATAATTATTCTAATATAGATATGGAGTCAACTGATTATTCCATGTCTAATTATGATTCTAATGGTGATGGTAGAATTTCATGGAGTGAATGGGTAGCTTGGTGTGAATATGATTCAGCTACTTATGGATATTCATATGACGATTACGATAGGGATGATTTTAATAGATATGATTCAGATAATAACGGATACCTTGATAGAACAGAACTTACAACATATTACAGCAACCTCTAAAATATCATATCCGTAACTTTATCTTTTTCTTCACCCATTAGTGATAAATTCCCTATTTAGGTCTTTATTTTTGTTTTTGATGTTGTTAAATAGATAATTTTAGCTACTACTTTTTATAATGCTTAGTTATTTTTATTTTCAATGGATTTAATCAAACTATCGTTTTTGGAAATAAGTCTTTTAATCTCTTCATTTGAAATTTTTTCAAAGTTATCAAAAACACTTTTTCGTTTAGGATGTATTCTAATATTTTGCAACATTGGATAAATATATTTTTTAAATAAATTAGATTTTAGATTAGTATTTGCTTTTAATTTATCACTCCTCACACTAATAATATAATATTGGTTATTTTCAAATGTATAAAATAAATAACCGCTTTCATGTTTAAAAACATCTGAAATTTCTTGAGATTTTTGTTTTGAATTAGAAATCGGCAAGTAATAAAAATTCCACTCTATTCCTTCATATTTCTTTTTACTAATTTTCACTTTATTTTTATATAATTTAGGAATTTTTGAAATATCATCTATTGTTATAAAATGATAAGATATATAGTTAACATTATCAAAATAGCAAGATTCCGTTTTTTCAGAAGTAACACTCAAATCTTTTTTAAAATCAACTATTCCTAGAAAAGAGCCATTTAATTCTTCATAACCAAATCTTGTAAGTGGATTGATATTTCCCTTCAATTCTCTATCTTCATCATAGTAATAAAGTCCAGAAATTTGTAAAAATTCATTTCCTTCATTTTTTGAGATTCCTTTTTCCCCTCTGACTAACATAATCATCTTTAAATTATTTTTTTCTAAATAATCTAATAAACTATTTTTATTAAGAATTAAATTATTGTTTGAGAACCCTAGTTCACATGTATCAAAACCAACAATTTCTTTAGAATTTTTAGAATAAATAAAACTATTGAAATCACCATATTCTAAATCAAGACCATTGAAAAATTTTTTATTAAGTTTTATAATACTATAATTATCGCTAAATTCAAACTCTTCCATTCTACCATATTTTAATGTTGGTTTATAAAATAAATGTTCTTTTTTATCAATTGAAATTTTATCTTTTTCACTATATTCTCCATTATAAAAATAATCGAAAGGTACAGATTGACAAAACTCTTTGTTAAACAATGAATGAATATCATAAAGATTGAACATGCCTCTTTCAAAAAAATTTTTATAATTGAAAAATTTTTTAATTTTATTAAAGTCGTTGGATTTCACAAAATAAGCACTGAATTCATACCATAAGAATTTAAATGGTGTTTCATACTTTTCTTCACCAAAATTTGTTTTTTCATCCCATCTTAAACTTCCTTCAACAATAACTCCTTCAAAATTTTTTTCTTCAGTATTGATTTTATTTTCAATATAGTTTTTAGGCTCAGGAAAGTCAGAATAATCTTTAATCCAAACTATTTTAGGATTTTCTGCATACTCATAAAAATTTTCTAAAGAAGATACTTCAATATTAGGTTTTTCTTTATTAACAATAAAAGTCGGGTCAATATTTCTTATATATCTCTGCCATGGCCCTTCATATAGAATTTTTTCATTGGATTGGATACTATCTCCATTTACCATATGATATTTGTCAGCTACTTGTGCTAAAAGTTCATATAATGCTATCCATTGATATTTTTTCCCGATTCTCTCTTCAGGTATTTGATTTCCATAATATTTCATTATTATTTCATCAAAATCACCATGTAATTTAATATCGTATCCTAAATCAAATATTCTTTTAATAGCTATGTTCATCAGATTAGTATAGTTAATATCCTTTTTCCATGGACGAAATGCAGATTGAAATTTATATCTACCAAAATCACCATAAAAAGCAACTTCCCCATCTCTTGTATGCTCTACTTGCATAGAATGTAATATTCTATTTTGGGGGCTAGCAGGTGAAGGAAGCATGTATTTTTTAATATAATCATCATCAGGAACTTCTGGAAAATGGCTTTTATAAGGGGGAACAATTTTTTTCTCATCAATATTTAAGTTAACACCTTGTATTAATGTAAATTCAATGATATTTCTAGCATAATCCCTTAACAATATGTTAGGATAAACATAATTTTTATTAAATATTTCATTATAAACATATTCTGACAATTGTTTCAGTTTTGATTTATTATAATTTAACAAAGCTACTCCATAAGCTACAGCATATAATCTTTCATAAATATAAGGGTCATTAACCCCTTCGAATTTTTTTAAAATATCTAAGAGAATATCAATATTTTCTTTTAATATTTTAATCAGAGATTTTGTTGCCATATATCTCAATTCAAGGTCAACACTAGTTAAAAACCATACTAAAATAATGGAAGATAGTCTTATAGATTCTTTTGAATATTTTGTTTTATCTTCATCAGAATATGCCCATTCTATTAATTTTTTTATAGGATTTTTATATTTTAATTGATTATGAATATATTGAGTCCAAAATTCATCCCTTACATTTAATTTTTGTTTATATAAAAATTCATGTGTTTTATCTGCATTAAAAATATGATTTTTCAATGGGGCAACGGAAATTATTGTTTCTAAGAACAATTTAGTTGTATATTCAAACTTAAAAACAAATTCATTGATATAATCAAATATTTTTTCATTCATCGATGAAAATTTTCTCCACTGTAGGCTAAGTACAAACGATTCCACTATTTTAATTTCAGATTTATAATTACCAATGATATCATAGAACTCTAAATCGAATTTTTCAGGTATTTGAATTGAAAAACATTCCATAAGATTAGAATTACTCCTTATTGTTTTTTCATCTTTTATATATTTATTTAAAGTTCCTCCTTTTAGAAACACTTTGTTAATATCTTTTGAGGACACTTCTTTTAATAGATAATCTGCCATAAGATGGTCATTAAACCTTTGATATGTCATATACACAAATTCATGCTCTTCAAAAGGTAACTTATTTTTTATTAATAATCCTTCTGATAATAAACTATCTAGAATAGATTTGTAAATACCAAATTTATTTTGTAAAGAAACACTAATTTCTAAAGCTTTTTCATATTCTATATAAAAAGTGCTGTTTTCAATATTATATTCTAATAAAGACTTTAAAAGTTTTTCAACTAAATTTAAACTAGAATTATAGTTGAGTTCGGAGGTAGTGGATAATTTCTTGTTAATTGAAGATATATAAGTATTCATAAGTTTAGTTAACCCATATATTCCATCAGGTATTTTTTTATGTCCATTTCTATGTAATGTTTCGCAGAAAAGTTTTAAAAAAAGAGGAGTTTGAAATTCAGGATTTAATAATGGAGTATTTGGTAGCTGAATATTATAATACTCAAAAAATATTTTAGAAGCAGAATATTCATTGCCTAAAAATCCTTCATGAGTATGTTTAATAAATTTATCAGAAATATTATTAGTATTTCTGAGAATATCTTCACTATAATTATCTCTAAAAGAAATGGCACAAGCTATCCAGTCATATTCTGAAATAGTAGTTATTAATCCACTTAAATATTCTGGCCAAATTTTTAATCCATTTCCTTCATTAAGAGCATCTATGAGGATAAGGGCTCTTGAACCTTCTAGTTTAGCTTTTGATTCAAGTGCATCTAAAAATTCTTTAAATGAACAATCCAAATCTAATAATTTTAAAATTGTTGTTTCGGGAGGGTCAGTGCTTTGAAAATGTTGACCTAAAAATAATATTGTAGGCTTATCTTCTTTAATTCTGGTGTTGAGAATATCTCCAAAAAAATGAGATTTTCCTATTCCTGCTTTACCATCTAATACTAAAAATGGATTATTCATTAACTTGAATTCTTTTTTATTTAAAAAATAAATAAAATCTTCGATAGCTCTATTAGTTGAAATAGATTGATAATATGCATAATTTAACTCATCTTTTTCTTTCTTATTATTTGTTGTTTTTTCTTTATCAGAAATAAAGTTTTTAATATCTCCATTCAGAGATTTTATTTTATTAAGAGAAGAAAAAATATCTCCAAAATTTATTTTTTTATCAGGTTCAAAAGAAAAATCCAAAAAATCATTTTTTAAAGTATTTATTTCATTTTCAATTAGTTTAATTTTTCCAGAATCAATTTTATTTAAAGAAAATAGGTTTTTTTTCAGTTCTAGAATATGTTCATGACTATTTTTAAGTAAATATTCTTTTATTTCTTTATTTTTTGTTAAACCATTGATTAAACTAATATCTTTTGATTTTACATTTAAATTTTCAGAAAATCTATCTCCTAGATTGGCTAAAGTAGTTTTAGAATGCTTTTTGAACCATGTTTCAGACAAGTCTATCTCATTAAACCAAAATTTTAGAAATCCTTCATTATTAGATTTTTCTAGTCTCTTTATTAAATCGTTACTCCACCAATATTCAATTTTAACATCAAGCCCTTTTTTTCTTGCTAATTTTTCCCATTTTTTAACATAATTTTTAGATTTTTGAAGCATAGTTTGTTGGTCTTCATTTCTAGCATCAGAAGGGTCTCTTGGTATAGCAATTATGATTTTTTCAGCTTTTTCATGTTTTTTAAGGATAGTTTTTACTGATTTTTCTATCTGATTCCATTGGCTATTGCCCAATTCTCCATAAAAATATTTAGCTTGCCAAACCCATTCAGAACCATTGTTTAGTTCATAATAACATTCAACTCCTGCATCAGGATTGCCTTTTGAGATGAATTCAGCGTTAGGCACTTCTTCTTTCTCAGCTAGTTGACACACAAATTCTTCAAAGCCATCAGCTGCTGAACCATTAATGATTCTTATATCTTTCCAATTAACCATTGTATCTTCTAAATTAGTAATTTTAGATTATTTAAGTTTTATTTTTCAGTTATTTAGCATTATAATTTTAATATATTTATTTTCTAATAAATTATTTTATTTTGCTTTGAACTGGATTAGTAATTATTATATTTATTATCAATATTATTAAAATCTTTTAATAAAACTAATATGAAGATTTAAAATTTCTTGTAAATGTTCCTATAATACCTATTATCGGAACAAAATTTTCCTTATTTTAGTATTTTTATACAAAATATAGTACTAATATTAGATTTTATGTTCCTTATTAAAAATATTTATATATTATAAGGTGCAATATTATAATAGATTTCTAAAAATTTTTGCAAATAAGAGGAACAATTTTTATGATAAATTTAAATAAAGAAGAAATTTCATTATTTTTACACAAAGTAAAGGAAGACCCTAAACACTTTAACAAATACCTTTTTTATAAACTCCAATATTTTTACGGTAGAAGGAGTCAAGAAATAGCTACATTAAAAACAATGGATATTGATTTTGATAAGAAAGAAATAACTTTTGATTTGGCTAAGAAAAAGCAAGATATTAAATTAACTTTAATATTGCCTGATGATATAGCTAAAGATATAAAACAAGAAATTGAAAATAATAGTAAATCATCTGAAGGTTATATTTTTGTTGATAGTGAGGCTAAAATTGATGGATTTAAGCGAAATATGAGAACATATTTAGAGCGAAACAGCAACAAAATAATAAAACAATTAACCGGAAAAGACATAACTTTAGCAACTCATGATTTTAGACGATTAAGAGGCCAACACCTATACTTGACAGGAAACGACTTGGAAATAATACAAAGCCTTTACACACACCAATCTCTTGACCAAACAATTGAATACTTACAAATAAAAGAAATAGAAGTGAATAAAATGTTGTTGAATGATATTGGATAGTATGATATTCTATTAAGGTATTAGGTGGTATTATTAAGATATTTGGTTTAATTAATGGAGATAAAAAATGTATAATGCATTTTGTAAAATTGTATGAAGATTATATTATTAAAGGAGAAATTGAAGGTCAATTTTTCATTGAAATAGAAACTCAATCAGTTGATGATAACAATGATAATCTTAAACAATTTAATAGAAAATTAAAAAGATTAGTAGAAATAGTAAAGATTCTTGGTAAATCTCATGAATGTTATGAAAATTTGAACATCATTCAATATTTGAATAAGGAACAAAATATGGTATTTGCACAGGCAAATGGAATTTCAGTTAATACAAATATTGAATATTCAACAAAAACTTTTGATGAAAACGAAAAATTAATTGAATCTTCTTTTTGTGATAAATATGGTCATTTAAAAGTTATTAATCATGAAACTAATGAAGTAAAAGATTATTATCCAAAAATTGAAACAAATTTAAATGAGAATAATTACCATGTTCAAAATGCATTAGATTATATGGCAGATTCTGATGAAAAAAATATTTATTTTAAAGTATCCAATGCCTTTGAAGCAATTGAAGAATTTTTTAAAGAAAATTATGATGATGTTAATAATGAAAATGAATTTTATGAGAAATTAACTGATTTAAAAATCGTGAAATCTGTGAAAGAATGTAAAAGATTTGCTAGAACTCTTAATGCTAAAAATGATTTAGAAGGCAGACATCACCACTTTGGAGAGTTTGCAAATGGAATGACAAAAGATGAAATAAAAGAATGTGTAAATAAAATTTTGAAGTATGTTTTAACATCCTAATTCATGTTGGTTTATTTTGGAACTAGATTCATTATATAATAGGCATTATAAAAGGCTAAAAAAGAGAGAATAAAAGCTAATTTTGAAAGAAAAATGACACCCCCTAAAAAAGACATTTATTTACAATATATCTTTTAAATCATGTCCCCAACCTATAAATGAAGTACAAAAATTTTTAGGACAAATACTCCACAACTCATATAAATAGTGAAGTTGATGATGAAAATATAAAAAATAGTTATGGGAATACCAGAGGGGAATAAAATAAACACACTATTAAAAAGTTATATGAATATTACTTTTCATGAACATAGAATTTTTTTATATACTACTTATTTCTAATATTAAAATATCGAAATTGAGAGTAGATATAATATAAATTAATACAAATGCTAAAAATAGGTATTGATTAAACAAAATATTTTCTAATTAAAAACAAAAAACAAGGATAAAATTATTGAAATAAACTTAAATCACATTAATGATTCCGGGAAACTAGATGATTAGGCATGAATTACACACAATGCATCATGAGAATTTAGAATCTATAGTATAATACTGCATAAAAAATACAAATATATTTAACTATTTGAAACAAAATATAAATTGTCCAAGAAATAGTAATGGTGAGATGTTATGGATATATTGAGTATAATAATTGTATTTATTGGAATAATTAGTTCAATTATATCAATATTAACAGGAATTCCTCAGATTATATATTCCTTCATAACTAATATTCCAAAAATTAAAAAATTCATAGCATGGGCTAGAAATGAAGAGTATAAAGTACAACTTACAGGTAGAAAAAAGTATCATTTATTTGAACCAAATATGAAACAATTAAAAACAGAAATAAGAAAAAAATATAATGGGATTGGAAGAGACAGTACCAAAGGAGATAATTGGTTAGTTGTATTAATACAAGATATGCAAGCACCTTTTAAAATAACAATTTTAGATGAGCAGGATATGGATGATTTTCATGCAGTTCCTACCGAATGCATGGTGACAATTACATTACAAGGAAGTGTTAATTTCAAATATCGTGACTCATTTGAAAATAAAAAATTTATAAATATTATGAATGATTTATTTAAAATTATAGAAAAAATGGAAAATAAAGTGCCAATTATTGAAAGTTATTTAATAAAAGCAACATTTGATGATGGATTCAAACGAGAACCATTTATATCAAGCGTAAAAATTGATAAATGTGAAGATACAAAGGTTGAAATTAAGAAAAAAATAATTTCAATTAATTCTCAATCAAGTAATAATCTATATAAATGTCTTAAGAAAAATATTTTTAAAATCATATAATAATATACTCATTAAGTTCGTTAACTAAGTTAAAAATATGAGGCTCATCATTTTCAAATTTTCTTGTTAAAGGTTGAATAGTTCCTGTTCTTGTGAGTCTAATTTTCACTTCCTCATTGTCAATTTCATGAGTTACCCCTAATTGATTTTTAATTGAATCAATGATTTGAGCATACATCTCATCATCAATAACATTGTTTCCATAAATGATTCCTTTTTGGACACCCCCATTCCTATCTTCAAAACCTGTGAGCCACATATTGCCAAATTCTCCTTGGTAAGCTGCCCTTGCAATTTCTTCGAGACCAAAACTAACTTTCGATATTAAAGAATCATTATTAAATAAAATTTGCGACAATTTATTCCTCCCTTTCACATCATTAGGTTTGGATGAGGAAAATAAGAATTTTTGATTATCTCCTATCCAAAAATTAAGAACATGTGATACTAAACGAGGTTCACCGTCTCCATCCCTGATTTTCTCTCGAGTAATAAGTGGAGTGTTGTCAATAAATTCAAATTGAAACCCAAATTTACCATAAATGAAATTAATATTGTCATGATTAATAATTTCACTACATTCGATTTTATGGTTTAATTCATCGAATTCTCTCCCAGTTTCAACATAAAAGTTGTTTCTCTCAAATGTTTCAACTATTTGTTCTAATTCATAATTTTGATTTGTGCTATTAATCCATCTGCTGTTAAACATGTTAATCATCTTTTCTAATTGTAGAAACTAAAATATTTATGAAGTATTTTTTAATTCAAAAAAGAATAATAATGATTAATAGTGTTCATGCATTTTATTACTCTCTTTCTAATATTGCAAAAAGATATCTGCAAAATATGATTAAATTGTATAATAAATATGGATTAATAGAATAAATAATTTACTATCAATATTATGAGAATGTTCTTTCATCATGCTTTTCAACAAAAAAATAAACATGTATAAGTAGTAACATTTATCATCTATAAAATTTTGATTAATATCCTTTCATAATAATTTATCCCCATAAAGTATTTATATAAGTATCCCTATATAATCATTGAAAAAGGACCTTAATCATTTTTATTTTATTTGAAACTAATTAAAAAAGTAAAAAATATATAAATAAAGAGAATAAGATAGTCTGATTAGGTGAATACTGTATAAAAAAGAAGATAAGTTACTCTTGAAAACTTTTTCAGCAATATTCTAATACAATTAGAGAATATGAAGAAAATAAATAACATTTAAAATAAAAAAAAATAATACTTACAAATTTATAATCATTTTTTGGAACACAGCACAGCCTCATTTTCAAAAACGACATAATCATAATCATTATTAACTAATGGGTTGTAATAAGGTTAATAAAATGGAGATATATTTATTAATGAATATTGGAATTTTAGATATATCTCCCATAAGTTTTGTTTAGAATCTAGGTAATTTTCCCAAATTATCTTCTTCTGTCCCATCATTCACAGTTTTTATGTATTCTTTTCCACGAATAGTAACTTTTATCACATCTGCTCCTTCATACCATTTATTTTCTTTAAATATAATTGTACAGAAAGTTTTTCCAGTATTTAGTTTGTTCAATACATCAGCTCTTTTCCAAGTTTCTGAACTTCCAATTGTTTCTCCATTATCTTTTCTAACTTCAACATATTCAATATGTGTATTTTTATTATTATATCTTACAGCTGAAATGCAATAATCTGCCCATTTTCCCATGTGTTTATTCTCCTTTTATTTTATTAAAAATATATTATAATCTTTGACAAAAAAGCTTTTATTTTTATACAAAACTCTATTTGATTTAAAAAATTCAAGTTAAAAACTATTCAATATATAAAATATTTTTTAATAAAAAAAATATTAATTATACCAATTAGATTATGAAATAAATTATATTATTAAATATTTCACACATGATTAATTAAAAAAATTATTTCCAAGATTATAATAAATAATATTATATTATACTATTAGTTATTATTTATCCAAGAGAGGTTATGAAAAGTAATATATCTATAATTTTAGAATATGATTAATAAATTCACTAGATTTTTACATTTAGTTTATTGTAATTTAATTAATAATTTCTTTTAATTCATAGAATATTTTGAGCATAATATTCTATTTTAATTTTTAGTAACTTTTATATTGCATATTGTTGTAATATATTTATGAGTTTGTGAATTTTTGTAAGTTCTAAAAATTATAAAAATAGAAAAATATTCTGTCGTTATGGAAGAAAAAAACATCTGATTAAGAGTATTATGATTAATATTATATGATGTTGGATTGGGGTATTTGAACATACAAATCTCAGGATAAAATTTAAATTTATTTGACCTCATTTTTTATTTTTTTATTTTACATATTTCAAAAAAATAAATAATTAAATATTTATAGTGGAATTAATCATTGTATTAATATATTGAAGATAATTTATAACAAAACAAATATATATAATAAAAGACAATATAATTGTTAGTTAATAAATATTTATCATGGAGGGAAATATTATGGCAGAACCAATTGCACCAACACCAACTTTGGAAGGAAAAGATGCTGACGAATTTGTTAAAAAAATGTTTGAACCTGCATCTCTAGAAGAAATGGCTTTTATGAAAGAAACAATTGAAATGTTTAAAGATTCTAATCTCCTTGAGAAAAAAGAGTTTTAAATTTATATAAATCCATAAATAAAGGCACAGTTCTTTTATTTGCTTCAGGATTATTTCTATTTTTAAGTCTTTCGTAAGTATTTATTTCTTTTTTTAAGTTTTGTTCATTTAAAATGTCTTTACAGTAATTTTTTTTATAAAATTCATATGGGTAACCTAAATATGAATCTATTGTTATAAATCTAAAACCAATGTTTTTAGACATTTCAATACCATAAAAAAATATCCATCTTAATAAGAAACTTCCTATTTTTTGTCCTTTGTATTGCTTAACAACACCCAATCTCCCTAGTTTCAGTGCTGGAAATTCAGTATAATTGATTTTTTTATTTTTGAATTTTTCTTTATATTCTTCACCTAATTTGCCTATTTTTATTTTATCTGCGGATAATGTGAAGAACCCTATTATATTTTCCTCATATTTAGCTATATATGTACTATTTAACATAATTTCTTTTTGAGGTAGTGCATCTTCAATTATAAATTCATTGATATCTTCATGATTACAGTCAAATTGGCTTACATCATCACTACCATCATGTAATATTATTTTTATTTTGTTTAAATCTATATTCGCCATGATGTGATACTCCTTTAATTTATTTTGGTGTATTTTGTTTATTAATTTTTCTATATTTTTTATAATTTACTATTCAATAAAACAAATGATAAATAAAGATACAATTATTTAAAAAAATACTCTTCAAGATAATAACGGGATGAAAATTTAACTACTCAAAAAATTTAAGTAGTTCAAATGAATGTATGATGAAATTAAATTATAATTTAAATTTTTATAATGAAAATAAATAATTAAAAAAGATTCATTTATTGCAAAAATTGCAACAAGTGAAAAAGAGATGAAATTATCAAATAGATAGATAAACTATTTTATTATTTATCAGGGAAAAATAATTCAAAAAATATTTAAACTATTAAAATAAAAAATAGTTTTATAGGGAAGAGTATAATTAATATGAAAAAAATTTAAAATTAAAAAGTATAAATAAAAAAAAGGCAATATATTGGACAAATATTCACTGAAATGGTTTAAACACTATTCAGTAACTATAATAAATTCTCCAACTTTTTCAACTTTTGCAAATGGAACTAATAACAAATCACCATTTCTTTTAGCACCTTTAACATGGACATTGCGGCCATTTTCAACTTTTATAGCTATATCCACAATTTTACCA
>NZ_JAHLZE010000013.1 GCF_020148105.1 Methanobrevibacter sp. TMH8 | reverse complement strand
TTTTTCTACAGAGTTAACTATTAATTTATTAATATCAACAATAACATAACATTAAAATGTTATGGTGTTGTTCTGTATGCATACATCATCTATTACACTATAAGACTCTCCTACTACAAAATCAAACGAACCTCATGGTATGGTGTTTTTCTGTATGCATACAGCAGCAACAACACCATAACCCTCTCCAACAACAACATCACAGGAACATGGGCTGGTGTTGATCTGGTGCATACAGCAGCAACAACACCATTTTGAGCTTTATTGGGAATAATATTACTGGCATTGATTATGCTATGTATATTTATTCCTATGATCAGTTTAGTGGTTTGTCTTTGTTGAATAATACTTTTAAAAGTGATGATGTTGGTCTTTATTTTGCATTAGATGGTGCTGTTTTGAGTGATATTCTTGTTAAAGGTAATACTATTTTTGCAGTTAACAAAGGTATTGGTTTTGAAGAGTATAGTCCTAGTTCTGTTAATCTGACTGTTAATTATAATCGTATAATTGCTAGTATTGGTTTGGATTTTACAACTATTGATGATGGTAGTAGTTTTGATTATAATTGGTGGGGAGTAAATGATATTAGTAGTAAAATCTTCGGTTTTGATACTAATAATCACTATATATTAAATATTACTAACCTCACTAGTTTAGATAACATTCGTCCTGAAGATAAACTGGATTTTGCTTTGTTAGTTTTAAATACTACTCTTACTAATGAGGGTGTTGAAAACTTGCCTTACTTTGTCATTACTGGTACTTTTAATGGTGAAAGCTATAATACTACTACTGATGATCTATTTGTTTATCAATTCACTGTTCCTGGTGAAGGAATACATGCTATTGATGCTTTAGTGGATGATCAGTATGTGTTTTTGGAGTTTAATGCTTCTAAAGGTAATACTAGTTCAACTATTGTTGTTCCAGATGATGCTCGTACTGGTAAAACAGTTAATATTACTGGTATAGCTACTGATGATAATGGTAATCCTTTAGCTAATATTCAAGTTACTGTTACTGTTGATGGTGTTGCTTATAATGTGACTACTGATAGTAATGGTCGTTGGAGTTTAGCTTATAAACCAACATATACTGGAAATATCAATGTTTCTGTTTTTTGGGCAGGAAACAATGTATACAATGGATTTACAAATAGTGCTAGTTTTAACGTGAAAAAAGGTAATATTAGTGTAGTTATTACTGTTACTGAAAATGATGATGGTTCTGTTACTATTGTTGCTAATGCGACTGATGAGGATGGAGATCCTGTAAGTGGTCATCCTGTTGATTTTGTTTTAGATGGAAAAACAGTAGGTCATAAAGTTACAGATAGTAATGGTATTGCAACACTAACTGTGCCAGCTAGTAAACTTACGAATGGAACACATACAATTACTGTTATAGTAGGTGGAGGCGATAATTTCAACGAAGGTATCGTATCTATTGAATTTACAGTAACAAAAAACAACAATGATACAAACGATACCAATGAAACTAATGACAATCCAGCTACAGCAGGAGCTGCAGCTATGAAAAAAACTGGAATTCCAATTGTTGTATTTTTAATATTAGCTATTCTAGGTTTTGCAACATACAGAAGAAAATGGTAAAAAATATAAAATGTTTTAAAAAGTTGGTTTATTTATTAAATCAGCTTATTTTTTTCTTTTTTTAAATAGTTTTAGTTTTTATAGTTTATAGAATTGAAATTTTATTGAATTTTCTTATTTTTATCTAATAATTTTGGATTATTAGCATTATCTCTTGTTAATACAGATTCACCAGTTCTTGTTTCCAAGTCTTTTCTAGCATTACCTGCAACTGTTCCACCTTCATTAGCTATTTTTTTACTTTCTTCAAAGCCCTCAGGGTTTGTAGACTTAGATATTTGAGTAGTGGAAACCTCAGCTAACATATTTAATACTAATTCAACATCGCTCATGTTATCTCTAAGGTTTTCTTTTTTAATATCTTTAAACTGTTTATATTGATTTGTTGTCATTCCAGACCATGCTTTAGTTATTTCGTCAGTTAATATGGCATACTCTAGACCTTCTTCAACTCCTGCCCTATCCCATTCAGCTGTTAGTTCTTTTCGCAATTCTATTGTTTTTAATCGTTGAGTAATCCATTCTTCACTATATCCTTTCTTACGATAATTACTTATAGCTCTTTCAATAGCTAATTGGGGGTCAGCTATTTCATCCAGATGCTCTTTACCTATTTTTGCTAACCATCTTTTGAAAGGTTCTGCATTTGGGGATGGTATTGATTGAATGATTCTCAATATTTGTTCTGTGTTAGCTACATCTGTTTTGTAATATTTGCCATCAGGAGCAAGCATTTTCAGGTGGTTACAATTTGTAACCACCTGACTTCCTTCTTTTTTAAGTCGATGTTTTAACACTTTCCAATAATTTTTAGGATTTTTACTCTGACTAAGAACTCCTACAACATCTATCACTGAAAAATACCATTCTTCTTCTTCATTGTTCCATTTTGATCTTATTTTTTGATCTTTAAATATTTTTATCTGGTTTTTGTTGTCCATTTTTAATCCCTTCTTTTTATTACTTATTGTTTTTTGTGTTTCCTGTTTGAATGATTATTTTATGGCTTTATCAATTTTTTTGATAATTTATAATCTATTCTTCTATAATATTCTTCTAAAACAAATTCATATATGAATTTTTTTTATAGTATATTATATGTTAAAAATAGTATTTAAAAAAAGAGATAGCTAATGAAGAGTAATATTTGAAAAATTAAAAAAATGGAAGATATTTTAATAAAGAAAAAAATCATAGAATGTATATTGTCTATTGAATTTACAGTAACAAACAAAAACAATAATACAAATAAAACTATTTAATGGTAATTATAAAGAATGATCAAATAAATATATCATTAAATATCATACCATTAAATTTAGGACTAAAAATGGGCTGAAAGCAGCTATAACAAATAAAACAACACCTATTATTGTTATATTTCTTTCATCATCCATAACTCCTGAGATTAACAATATAACTCCGAGAAATCCTAAAATTACGGGGATAATATGTGAGAATATTAGTGTTCCTGTTGCCATTTTATCACATTAGAATAAATAATATAATTATATATCGATAGTTAATAATTTAATTTTATTAAACTAGTATAATAATTAGTATTTTATAATTAATATTTTATAATTAGTAATATTATAATTAGTATAATTAATATTAAATTAGATTGATTTAGCAAATTTATATAAACCAATATTTAATATTATTTATAAATTTTATCTTTATCATTATTAAACCTTTTCTTACTTTTATTGAATTTTTCTTGTTTTAGAAAGTTTTATTATTAATAAGAAAAAAACTTATTATGATTAAAACTTTATAAATAAATTTATTAAAAATTGATAAATGAATTTTAATTTATATTTTATATATATTTTAATATTATAGTTAATTTATAAATGAATCTATAAATGAATTTGTAGTTAATTTAGAATGAATTTTGAATGAATTTTTAATTGATTTTGTAGAGTTTAATATGTTTTAATATTAAATAATATGAAAAATCTAATATGGTCTAATATAGGTTTATAGGGTTTAATATAATTAAAATAATTAATATAAAAAAATTTTAATATAGTCTATGTTTAATATGGTTTAATATGATTTTAAGGGTTTAATATAGTATAATCATATTTTATAGAAGATTATTATAATTAATAATAATTAAAAGTTTAAAAACGAATTTAATTGTTTTAATATTATTAAATTTAATTATATTGTATTTATTATTATAATAAAAATTTAAATGAATATTTAAGTGAATATTTAGGTGAATATTATGAAAAAAGGGACTGATATTTTAAAAGAAGGTTTTGCAAAAATGACTAAAGGTGGAGTCATAATGGATGTTGTTAATGCTGAAGAAGCTGTAATTGCTGAAGATGCAGGGGCTGTAGCTGTCATGGCTCTTGAAAAAGTACCTGCTGATATTCGGGCTTCTGGTGGGGTAGCAAGAATGGCAGATCCAAATAAAGTTCAAGAAATTGTTGAAGCAGTTTCAATACCTGTTATGGCTAAAGCAAGAATTGGTCACATAGCTGAAGCTCAGATTTTAGAAACTCTTGGTGTAGATATGATAGATGAAAGTGAAGTACTTACACCAGCTGATGAAGAATATCATATTAATAAAAAAGAATTTACAATTCCATTTGTATGTGGTGCAAGAAATTTAGGAGAAGCTTTACGTAGAATTGATGAAGGTGCTGCTATGATTCGTACTAAAGGTGAACCTGGTACAGGAAATATTGTAGAAGCTGTTCGCCATATGAGGATGGTTACTTCTGAAATTCGTGAAATTCAAGGTAAAAATGAAGAAGAACTTAGAAATTTTGCAAGAGTTATAGAAGCTCCTTTACCACTTGTTAAAGAAGTAGCTAAAATTGGAAAATTACCTGTTGTAAATTTTGCAGCTGGAGGAGTAGCTACTCCTGCTGATGCTTCTTTGATGATGCAATTAGGTTCTGATGGAGTATTTGTTGGTTCTGGAATATTTAAATCTGAAAATCCAGTTGAATTTGCAAAAGCTATTGTTGAAGCAACTGCAAATTATGACAAACCAGAAGTTTTAGCTGATGTTTCAAGAGGTCTTGGTGAAGCTATGAAAGGAGTTGAAATTTCTGAAATAGCTGAAAATGAGCGTATGCAAGAAAGAGGTTGGTAAAACTTTTTATTAATTTCTTTATTTTTTTCTATATCTTTATTTTCTTTATTTTCTCTATTTTTCTTTATTTTTTTCTATATCTTTATTTTCTTTATTTTCTCTATTTTGTTTTTTCTGAAAGTATAATAATCTAAAAATTGTAGATAAATATATATGTTAGTTTTAAGAAAATTATTAATGCATCTTTGATGCAATATATCTTAAGATTTCAAGGTTTATTAATTTCAGAAATAATTAAAATTAACAATTCAGTAACAAATAGGATTAAAACACTTGAATTTCTATTAAATAGATATTCTTTTAAAATTAAAAGGTTTGACGAGAATATGAAATTTATTATTTGATTTAAAATCTCTCTCAACTTAATCAATAGTATTTTTCTATTCTCAGAAAACTGAGATTAAATCTAAAATCTTAAATCTAAATATTTTTTTTGATTATTATATTTTAATTATCATATAATACAATTTATTTATGTATTGATATTTATTGATTTTTAGTTTATTATTATCCTTTTTATCTTTTATCTTTTTTTATCCTTTTTCAATTTTTTTTATTAGCTTGTTAGATATTTCAACAAGTTTTTTCATATTATACGCTTTAGCAATTCTTTCAATAGCTTCTAAATTTCTAATAAAACTATCAAGCCATGAAAAAACATCTCCAGGATATGTTTGAATTTGATAATTTCTTAATAATTTCCTTGAAATTTCAATAGGATCTTTTTTCTTTAATCTTTCTTTAATTATAAATTCTGATATTCCTCGTTGCAAACAGTCACAAAATGGTTTTTCTTTACATTCACATCTTAAAAAATCAACTTGGATCTTTAAAAGAGCTTCTTGGAATTTAGTATCTAATTTACCAATTGTTTCTCCAGATGAGATTATATCTAGTGTTGAATCTGAGAATAATCTAGTAGAAAAATTTGTTTTTAGTATGTTTACAATCTGTTTATGTACTACTGGTGATAGATATGCATTTTCAAAGTATCCTAATTCAATAGCTATGTTTATAATCTTTGAGTTTAAATCTACCTTTTTATTTTTTTTCTTAATATTTTTAGTTTCAATATTATTAGTTTTAATATTCTTTTTAGTTTTAATCTTTATTTTTGAAGTATTTTTAGAATTTTTCAAATTAAATAATGATTTTTTTATAAATTCTGCATTATCAATATCTAAAAATGACATTGACACTGCTTTACCATATTTTGTAGAATAAACTCTATTTTTAATATTTTTATCAATGGAAATAAATTTTTTATCATAAATTTCATCAATAGCTTTATCAATATCTATTGGTATATTCACATTTTTATAAAAATCTTTAATTTCTTGAATGTTTTTCAATGATTTTGAGGATATGTCAGCTAACAATTGTTCTAAAAAATCATTTTCATCATATTGAATGTTAACATTTTCAACATCACTTTCTAATAATGAAATAGCTATAGATTCTTCACTTTCTCCATCAAATTTATTAGCTACTTCAGGAAGAAGATAAATAACACCTCTGTCATGATAACTGGGTCTTCCAGCTCTTCCAATCATTTGTGAAAATTCATTTGGAGTAATCCAAACATTTCCCATAATCAATGTTTCAAATATCACTTGTGATGCTGGAAAATCTACACCTGCAGCTAAAGCAGCTGTTGTAATCACAGCTGAAATCTTTCCATTAGCAAAATCTTTTTCAATTTTTTCTTTTTTAAAATAGGATAACCCTGCATGATATGCTGTAGCTTTAATCCTTTTCCTAGTTAAATAATCAGCTATTTGATGGGTTTTTCTTCGAGAGTTTGTAAATACAATTGTTTGTCCTGGAAAACCTTTAGAAGATTTATTATGAAATTCTTTCAATATTAATTTTCTAATTAAATTTTTCTTTTCAATTTCATTTCTAACATAAATAAGGTGGCGTTCAAGAGGAACTGGTCTTTGATCATATTCAACTAATTTCATATTAAATTCATCAGCTAGTTGTTTAGGATTTTTTACAGTAGCAGATAATCCAATAATCTGTGTATTTGGAAAAATATTTTCAATTCTTTTAATCATTCCATTTAATCTAGTTCCTCTTTCTTTATCATCTAAAGTATGTATTTCATCTATTAATACAGTTCCAAGTTCATTTAATTCTTTGGAATTTCCAGATCTTAGTAAAAAATCAATTCCTTCATATGTACCAACAATAATATCTCCAGTAGAAACATTTGAATCAGGGAGTTTTAATTCTTCTTTGGCTTTTATACGATTCATTCCAACTTTTATTGAAACTTTAAGTCCAAGCGGTTCATATCTCTTTTTAAAGTCTCTATACTTTTGATTAGCTAATGCAACAAGAGGTGTTAAAAAAATAAACTTTTTACCTTTCATTGCTTTAGGAATGCCTGCTAATTCTCCAACAAGGGTTTTTCCACTCGCTGTAGCTGATACTACAAGTAAATTTTCATCTCTTAGTAACCCTTCTTTTATAGCTAAATATTGAACTGGGAGAAGATTTTTATTATTTTCCATATCCAGAACTTCTTTAAAATCTTTTGGAATTTTAAGTCTATTTATAGCTATTTCAGGGAGTTTTGATTTTTTTACAGTAATTTTATCAAATAATGTTAATTTTGAATTAGCTAATGGATCAAATTTAGGATCCATTATTTTTAAAACTTCATCTAAATCTCCAGTTTTATCTAAAATTCTTTTAAAATTTTTATAAGATTTTTTATCATATCCATGAAGTTTTAGTTCCCTTTTTATAGTGTCTTCAGCACATATTTTACAAATAGTTTGATCATGGTAATCATAGCTAAAATTAGTGTTAATAATTGTTATATTTCCTTCAAATCCACAGTGATTACATATTTTGGTAAAACGAACCTTAATATCATTAGATTTAAGAAATTTTTCCATTTTTGAATCTCTTGAAACTAGAAATACTGCTTGTTTTTTAAGTAGTTTTAGAGCTTCTCCAGGGGGTAGTAATTTTTCCTCTTCATCAGGATATTTAGCTATAAATTTATTAATAGACATATCATCGGGAGTTTCATTAAATTTAAGTATTCCTATAAATTCAGGAATTCTTTTTGTATTTAAAGCCCCTTTTGGACTTCCAATAGGATACATCTCCCATGATCTTTTTGTCTTTTTAAGAATAATCATTGATATTTATCTTATTTTTTGTAGTTTATATATTATTTGATAATCATTTGATAATCATTTGAATTATAATTAAAATATTTCAATATATGGCTTATACTTAGACAATATTTTGGACTATATATAGTTAAAAATATTGATTTAGCTTAATGAGTTAATTATTAAGTTTTATATGTCAGGAGATAATATGAACAATTTCGAATTATTATCCACATTATTATTAAAATTATTATAATGTTAAAAATAGATAACTTTATATAGGATCAATAATATAATTTACATTAGAAAATAAAATTTCAGATGTTATTTAATTTTTTTGAATTTTTATAAATTTTTAAAATATTTTTTAAATATTTTAAACTATCTAAATATTTTTTCAAAATTTTTTCTAATTTATTAAGGGAGGGCAATAATTTTGAATATTAATAAAACTAAAGCTGGAATTTTTATAATATTAATTACATTATTCATCTTATGCTCTATATCTACCACGTCTGCTGGTAGTTATGGAAGTAATGGATTTGAAGTAAATAATGATGAATCAAATGGTTTTACTTCTTTGAATGTTAATAAAGAAGTTTATTCAATTGATAAAAATAAAATTCCTAAGAAATATAAACAATATGAAGCTTATACTTATCAAATAGCTAAAGGAAAAAAAATTTCATATAAAGCTGTAATAAATACTGCTGGTGATGGATTAGGATTAGTAACTAACTTGAAAGGTACAAAAGTTAAAAGAGCAACTATAGATTTTGGTGACGGTACTAAGAAAGTAAGTACTGGTTGGATATCTCATACATATAAAAAAAGTGGTTGGTATCTTATTAAAGTAAATCTTGATGGTACATGTACTGGTTTTGATTTATTTGGAACACCATGTAATGGTACTGGAAAAATTAATAATGGGACTAAGTATTATTTATTCTATGTAGCAAACAAGCCACAACTTTCTTTAACTGGAATTACAGCAGGTTACACAAGTCAAAAAAATTATAAAAATAAATACATTAGCTTTTTAGATGTTAAAATATCAAATGTAGGATCTTTATCTACAAAAGCTACTAAAATAAAAATTTGGTATCAAGATCCAAAGAAATTTGGTAAAGTTCATCCTAAGCTTAAAAAATATACTGCTACTGCATATCTTAAAGCTTTAAAACCTGGTAAATCTACTAGTGTAAGAATTTACTTTAAAATACCAAAAGCTTTAGCAAAATATGTAAAAAATATAAGATTAGATTATTTGAATAAAAATAAGAATCAAATGAGTGTTTCAAATAATTTGTATTCATTTACTTAAAAATACAATATTATTTTAACTCATTTAAATTTTTATATATTTAATTTATTTTTTTAAATATATTTTTTTATAAATATTAATTTTTAATTTATATATTTTATTTATTATTTAATTTTTTAATTATTAATTTATTTATTTTTTAATTAATTCTTTAATATAATTTAACAATCTTTTTTATTACCTCTGCTTATTTTATTAATTATTACATTAGTAATTAATGCAAATGCTAATAATATGATAATCTGAATATATAATTCTATAATAATTACTTATCTCCTTAAATTTCCTTAAATTATTTTATATCTAATATTTTATATCTAATATTTTGTATTTCTAATTTTTAAAACTTATTTTAAATCTTATTTAAAGTGATTTAAGTATAGATGCTATTAAATAGCATCTCTACCACTTTCACCAGTTCTTATTCTAACTACATCTTCTACAGGAGAAACAAATATTTTTCCGTCTCCAATTTCTCCAGTTCGAGCTGAATTTTCAATGGTTTCTATAACTTTCTCAAGATTTTCCTCTTTGATAACAAGTTCAACACGTGTTTTAGGAATGAGGTCTATACAATAATTAGATCCTCTGTATGATTCTTTCAATCCTAATTGTTTTCCTCTTCCTTTAACCTCATTAACTGTCATACCTTCGCAACCAATATCAACAAGTGCGCTTTTAACGTCCTCAAATTTTTCTTGTCGAATGATAGCTATAACTCTTTTCATTTTTTATCTCCTAATTGTTTATTGGGATTTATCTGATTAGTTAATATTAGTTAATATTAGTATAATCAATTTATACTAATATAACTTATTTCATTTATAACTATAATCTATATCCAGTTTCCTCATGAAGGTGAGTATCTAATCCTTCGACTTCCTGTTTTTCGTCTACTCTAAGACCTATGGTTAAATCAACAATTTTACCAATTATTATAGTCATTGTAAATGCATAGGCAATAGTTGCTACAACAGCTATAAGCTGTATAGTTACTTGTCCAGGATTACCATATAATAAACCACTAGCTTCATTGATTAATGGGACTGCAAATATTCCAGTAGCAATTGCTCCCCAAATACCGCTCATTCCGTGAATTCCAAATACATCTAATGCATCGTCGTAACCAAAGCGTGGTTTTAGGTATGAAATAGCGAAGTAAGAAACGAGTGAAGCTCCAATACCAATAACTAATGCTCCTCCAACATCTACAAATCCTGCTGCAGGAGTTATAGCAACAAGACCTGCAATTGCACCGGATACTGCACCTAAAACTGTAGGTTTACCTTCTTTAATTTGATCAATAATTACCCATGTGACTAATCCAGTAGCTGCTGCAATATTACTTACAAGTAATGCAGATGCAGCTAATCCTCCTGCTGCCAATGCGGATCCTCCATTGAATCCCATCCAACCAAACCATAGGAATGCTGCACCAAGTACAGTATAACCTAAGTTATGAGGTAATAATGATTTATTTTTCCTACTTCCAAGTAGAAGGACTAAAGCTAATGCTGAAACACCAGAACAGATATGAACAACAGTTCCTCCTGCAAAATCAAGTGCTCCCATTTGCATTAACCATCCTCCACCCCAAACCCAGTGGGCAATTGGGACATAAACTGCACTAATCCATACTATTATAAATGCAATCCATGCGGAGAATTTCATTCTTCCAATTACAGCTCCTGATATCAATGCTGCTGTTAATGCTGCAAAGGTTAATTGGAATGCAACAAATGAAAATGAAGGAATTGATCCAGTTAAATTATCTACACCTAAACCACTCATTAATAAATTTGTAGGATATCCGATTAAACCATTTATTGTTTGACCAAATGCAAATTGGTAACCGTATGCAACCCATATTATACTTACAATTGCAAATGCAATTAAAGTTAAAAACATGGTATTCAAAACATTTTTTTTTCTTTGCTAATCCACCATAAAAAAAGGCAATACCTGGAATACTCATTAAAAGTACTAAAACTGTTGAAATAAGTACCCACGCAGTGTCTCCTGAACTTAATATACTTTCCATGTTATCTAATTCTCATGATTTTTTTTTAAAGTCTTTTTTATTTAATTAAAATTGATCTGTGACTTTAATTTATTTTATAAATAATTTTTCTGTTTTATTTAAATATATCCAGAATATTCATTTTGTTAATATTTTATTAAAAGTTAAAATTTTATTAAAACATTAAAATAAAAATTTTATTATTTTATTTATTTCTTTATTTTTTATTTCCAATATCGATTTTATTCAAATCATTTTCAATTTGAATCTTTTTAATTCGATTTTTGAAAATTTAATAAGTGAAAGATCGATTAAATTGGTTAGTTATGTTTTATTAACTAAAATTTAATATTTCACTAAAATATTTTCAATATTGATAGCTATTTCTAATGAAATTCTCAAATTTTATTTATTAATTAAAACAAGCATCTAACTAAAGAAATAATAATCCAAAAAAACTGCAAAAAATCATTTAGGGTTTATAAATAACTCATTTTATTTTAAATCATAGATTTAAAATAAGGGGGGAGTGTTTTATTTAAATTTTTATATGGGATTTTAATAATTTAAATATGTAAATATTGATTTATTTTTAGTTTTTTTGAATTTGGACCATTATAACTTCATTTTCATATCACGATACTTTCACTTATAGGAAGTCGGAAACCTTTTTCCGACATATTAATCTTGTTTTTTGTTATATATAAATGTTTCTATGAATTTATAGAACATTATTATTAAAATTAGTAATTTTATCTGAACATTTTTATAAAAATTTATATTATTTTTGAATATTTTTCAAAAGAATCTTGATTTATTCAAGATTTTTAGAAAATAATTTAAAATTAATGAGAATTAAAATTAATAAAAAATAAAAGGAATAATTTGGATTATTTGGATTATAAGAAATTATTTGAAATTATTTAGATTATTAAATTGTAAAATTATTAAATTATTTAAAAATATCATTTAAAAATTAGAATGGTTTTTATAATTAGTAAAAAAATATAAATATAAATATAAATATTAATAAAACAAATATATTATTATGATAAAAGTTTTGAATAATATAACTTTTATTCATGAAATATAGTGAGATTATATTAAAACTAAATTATTAGTTATACTAAACCTAATGGATTATAAGGATATATAAGTTTGTTAAGTTTTATATAATTTTAAGAATTATAATTATAATAATTATATATTATTTGTTATTGATAATGGGATTATAGATAATGAAATATATAATATATATTAAAATATATTATTAATATAATTATTAAATATAATTATTAATTATGGATGTTGGTGGGTTGGATGAATCCTATTAAAAAAGGAAATCTCTTAGTTATATTAACAATAGCTATCATTGCTTTTGGTACAAGCACAGTAGTTGCATCTGTTACTGATGGTAATACAATTTTTAAAATGCTAAACATTACAGGAAATAATGGGACTACTGAGTTAATAGCTGTTGGAGATGGTAATTTTACTCCATTAACTGCAAACCAAGCTATTATTCAAGTACAAAATGTTACTAATGTTACTAACAACACAACAAATACTTCAAATAATAGTAATGGAAATGTAAATAATAGAACTAATAATTTAAATTTTAATAATAATTAATAATCTTTTGTAAATATAATAAATAAAAACAAAATGATTGTTTTTAATTAATTAGATAATTTTACTTACTTATTATAGTTGATTTACTTATTAATTAAACAATCTATTAGATTTTGTTATCTACTAATCTATTTTATAATATAATAATAATAATAATAATAATAATAATTTTACAAATATAATGTAACTAATGATTTTTATAAGTTGATATTATGGCTGAAAAGAATGAAATTGGAGTAAAAATTAAGAATTTAAGAAAATCTCGAAAAATAAGTAAAGAAGACCTATCTAAAGAAACTAATTTAAGCTTAGATCTTATAAATAGTATAGAAAAAGGTGATGCTGTACCTTCATTAACTCCTCTTACTAAAATAGCCAGGTCTCTTGGAGTTCGGTTAGGAACTTTTTTAGATGATGCTCCTCAAAATGGTCCAGTTGTTGTTAAAAATGGAAAAACTGAACAAGTTGTCTACTTTTCAGGTCAAGAGAATCAGACTGATGTTAGTGCATTAGATTTTCATTCATTAGGTGCAGGTAAAAATGATAGGCATATGGAACCATTTATAATTGATGTTCACACAAATGAAGGTGAATTCAATCTTTCTTCCCATGAAGGGGAAGAATTTATCTATGTTCTTGAAGGTGAAATCGAAGTTAAATATGGTCAAGATTCTTATATTGTAAGTAAAGGAGATAGTATTTATTATGATTCTATAATTCCTCATCATCTTCATTCTTATAATGGGAAAATATCAAAAATTTTAGCTGTTGTATATACTCCGCTCTAATTATTGAAGAGCTGAAAATTTCTATTTTTTTTAAATTAATGAGGATATTATGTTTAAAGATTGTGTAACTCCAAGATTCGGTAATATTGATGGTTTGAAGCATGTTAACAATACTGTTGTAGCTGATTGGTTCGAAATGGGAAGAAATGGTATATTTAGATATTTCACCCCTGATTTGGATCTTAGCTATGAAAAATGGAAACTAATAATGGTTAGAACTGAATTTGACTTTGTTTCTCAAATGTATTATGGAACCGATGTTGAAATTCGTACTTATGTTCTAAGTATTGGGAATTCTTCTTTTACAACTGGTCATGAGGCATGGCAAGATGGAGAACTTAAAGCTAAAGGTAAAGCAGTAATTGTTCATTATGATTTTGTTGAAAAAAAATCTGAACCGATTCCTGATAAAATAAGAGAGAATTTGATCAGACATTTAAGAAATGAAGAAGATATTGGAAAACCTTAATTTTGTAAAATATAATTATCTATTATAATTATGATATTATATTAAATTATATTAAATTGTATTAGATTATATTAGATTATATTAGTTTATATTAATTATATTAAAATTTAATGTGTTATTTAGGTATGTTAGTTATATTATATTAATTATATTAAGTATATTAGTTATATTATTATATTGATTGTATAATTGTGTTTAATTATTAATTTATATTAAATTATGAAGTGATTTAATGGTTTTTTCTGAAGAAACTATAGGTGAATTTTTTGAGAAGCAAGTAGAAGCCCAAGGGGATCGTGAATTTATAATTTACCCAGATAGGGATTTAAGATTTACTTATAAAGAATTTGATGAAAGAGTAAATATGTTAGCTAAAGGTCTTCTTTCTATTGGTATTACAAAAGGGGATCATGTTGGTATTTGGGCAAAAAATGTTCCAGATTGGTTAACATTTTTATTTGCAACAGCTAAAATAGGAACTGTTCTTGTAACTGTAAATACTGCTTATAAAGAACATGAATTAGACTATATTCTAAAACAATCTGATATGAAAGCATTAGCTATAATAGATGGATTCCATGATGTTAATTATGTTAAAATTGTCAATGATCTTATTCCTGAGTTAAAACAACATCCTAGAGGAAGATTAAATTCTGAAGAATATCCTCATCTTAAAAGTGTTATTTATGTTGGCCAAGAAAAACATAGGGGAATGTATAATACAAATGAGCTAATGTTACTTGGTGAACATCAAAATGATGATGAATTTAATAAAATCAAATCTTCTCTCAATAATGAAGATGTTATAAACATGCAATATACTTCTGGAACTACTGGTTTTCCAAAAGGGGTTATGTTAACTCATAGAAACATTTTAAACAATGGATATGGTATTGGCCATCGTATGAAGTTTACTGAAGAAGATAGACTTTGTATTCCAGTTCCTCTTTTTCACTGTTTTGGTATTGTGTTAGGTGTTCTAGCTATTTTAACTCATGGTGGAACACTTGTTATGGTAGAATTGTTTGATCCACTTTTAGTTTTATCTGCAATTCAAAAAGAAAAATGTACTGCTGTTCATGGAGTTCCAACTATGTTTATAGCTGAATTAAACCATCCTATGTTTGATATGTTTGATATGTCATCTCTTAGAACTGGAATCATGGCAGGTTCAACTTGTCCAATTGAAACTATGAAAGAAGTAATGGATAAGATGAATATGACAGAAATTACTAGTGTTTATGGTTTAACTGAATCTTCTCCAGGAATGACTCAATCTAGTGCAGATGATTCTATTGAAAGAAAAGCTAATACTGTTGGAATAGCTTTCGATGAAGTTGAAGTTAAGATTGTAGATACTGAAACTAATGAAGAATTATCTCCTGGTGAAACTGGCGAAATCTGTTGTAGAGGTTATAATGTAATGAAAGGTTATTATAAAATGCCTGATAAAACAGATGAAGTTATAGATGAAGAAGGTTGGTTACATAGTGGAGATCTAGCTACGGTTGATGAAGAAGGTTATTATTCTATTGTTGGTCGTAAAAAAGACATGATTATCAGAGGGGGAGAAAATATTTATCCTCGTGAAATTGAAGAATTTCTTTTTACAATTGATGGTGTAAAAGATGCTCAAGTAGCTGGAATTACTGATGATAAATATGGGGAAATTGTTGGAGCTTTCATTATAAAAGAAGAAGAATCTGATTTAACAGAAGAAGATGTTCGTGATTATGCTATTGAACGTATAGCAAGATATAAAGTTCCAAAACACGTTTTTTTTATTGATGAGTTTCCTTTGACTGCTAGTGGAAAAGTTCAAAAATTCAAACTTAGTGAATTAGGTTTAGAACTTTCTAAAAAGAAAGAAGAAGAAATGAAATTATAAAGGAATTTGATTAATTATAATACTTAGTATTATTTATTCACTATATTTTATATTTTATAGTATTAATTTTTGATTTAATCAATTAATTGATATAAATTTTATAAAAAGATATAAAAGATATAACAAGGTATTTATATATAAAAAATAATATCATATTAACAATGCAATAAATCAAATATTATTAAAACTAATTTGTCTAATATTGTTATTAGCTATATTGAAGGTATTATTAATAAATTTGATATTATATTTATTATTTAAGGTGATTTAATGGATGAAAACAAGCTTACTTTAATAATTGCTGCTGTTATAGTGGTTATTGTTGCTGCAGGTGTTGGAGTGATTTTATTGATGAGTAATGGTGGTGCAAATACTGATGTAAATCAAACTAACACTTCTGTTATGGATGCTAATAATACTACAAATAACACAACATCTGAAATATCAACATCAGATAGTAAACCAACTTCTACAAAAAAGACTTCAAGCAGTAATCAAGGATCTTCATCAGGTTCAAATAATGAAAAACCTCCAAATGAGGAACCCGAGCCTCCTGCAGATGATTCTAATGATGGTGGTGACTCTGGAAATAGTTCTAGTTAAATTAATTGAATAATTTAAATTTTTTAATTTCTTTTATTTGATTATTTTTAATTATTTTTTATTTTATTCTATTTTTTATTTTTATTTTTTTATTATTTTTTTATATTTTCATATTATTTTTTCATATTATTATCATTATTATTTTTCATATTATTTCTCTTTTTTTTCAGTATTTGTTCATATTATTAACCTATTTATGTAAATAATGTTTTTAATGATATTGAATTAAATTAATAAATAATATATTAGTCTTTTGCATTTAAATTCAAGTATTCATTATTTAAAAACTCAACTTTCGCTGTTTTTTTCGATTTCTCTTTAAAAGGTTCAATATCTTCTTCTTTTTTAATAGCTATTTTATAATTCACTTTTTCGCTAAATTCTTTATTTAAAATAATTATATTATAATTCCTAATATATTCTTCAATTGTTTTTATATTGAAGTAGTCAAATGATAACTCATATGTTTTATATTCTTCTATTTCAACTATATCACTTATTGATAAAGCTTCGATTACAGATTTACCATATGCTCGAACTAATCCTCCAGCACCAAGTTTTATTCCTCCAAAATATCTTGTTACAATAGCTACAATATTATTGAGATTATTTTTCTTTAAAACATTTAGCATTGGTTTTCCAGCAGTTCCACTCGGTTCCCCATCATCATCATAAGCTTCTCCATCAATAACAATATAAGCAGAACAATTATGTGTTGCATCATTGTATTTTGTTGATATGGTCCTTATTATCTCTTTTGCTTCAGCTGAATCCTTTGCAGGGAATAATCTACAAATAAATTGTGATTTTTTTATCTCTAATTCAACTTGATATGACTTTGATATTGTTTTCATATTATCATATTTTAATATATATAACTTAAATTTAATGATTTTTTTTGAATTTCTTTAAAAATTTTTAATAAATAAAACTATTAATAATTTCATTTGATTAATTAAAAAAGAAGATGAGTAATTAATTGATAATGATTAGTTACATGATACAATTTAAAACAATGAAAATATAATAAAAATAATTAACAATAATAAAATAAAAATAATTTAAAAAATAAAAATAATTAAAATAATAAAAATAATAAAATAAAAATAATTAAAAATGGAAATTTTATTTATTAAAGTAAACTCATGATTCAATTGATCTTAGAGAGCTAAACTTTTATATTGTGTTATTACTTTTTTCGGTGTCCATCCTTTAGGAACTGTATATGAAATAACAGAGAGATATTTATTATTAGATGGTTTAAATAGTTTTGAAACTATTTTTTTAGTTTTATCATTTTGAAATATGACTTTTGCTACGGTTATTTCATGATAGTTTTTAGCTAATTTTATATTTTGAATTCTTAATAAAATTTGTCTTGTACCTTGTGTTATACCAATTGGTTTAGTGGAATATGCTAATTTCAAATAGTCATTTTTTCCAATATTAACCTTTTTAACTTTTCCATCAATAACTTTTAGTGTTTTTGTTTTAAGCAGTGGATTAACAGTTTTATACATTATTGTTGCTTTTTTTGGTGTCCATCCTTTTGGAACGACTTGGGTAAATCCTTTTGACTTAGTTTTATATATTTTTGATAATATTTTATTATTTTTATCATTTTTATATGTAATTTTTACTTTTATTATATTATGGTATTTTGAATAAGACTTATCATTATTTTTCATACCCAAAATTGTCAATAATCTTGATTTTCCAGATTGGCCACTGTATTTACTGTCATATGCAGTATATACTATGTCTCCTTTACCTATATTAATTTGACTATATTTTCCATCTACTATATTTGTTGTTTTAGTTCCAACTGCTGCTGATGCAACTGAGATTGTAAAACCTAGAATTGCAACTATTAACAATAAAATCACTACTAATCTTCTCTTGTTCATTTGTTTCACCTATTTTTCATTTTATTTGTTTGGCATCACTTTTTAGTGATGTAATTATATTTAATATATCTTATATTTAAACATTTCCATTTATCGTTCCTATACTTAGATATAAAACCTTTTATTTACTATTGAATGAATTATAATGATTTTTTAGGATATTAATGATTTCATTATATTAAATATAAAATATTTACTATTCTATAATTTCTATATAATTTTTCATGATGGGATAGATTTTTATTTATTTCATCATTATCAATCTTCAGTGATGTTATTTTAAATTTAAATTGATAAAAATCTTTTTTTAGATTTAAAATGATTTTATAAATAATAAATTATTTTATTAATCATTGAAAAACGATTGTATGTGCTTTATTTAATTTTGATGTATAATTTTAAGATTAAACAAAATCACCTCTTTTCTATAAATATCTAAAGTTTGATTAAAAAGAATTTTGGATATTTATTTTATTAAATACTTAGTAGAATGATTTTGAATATTTTAAATAAGCTAAATTATCATTGTTCTACTCTTTAAAATACTTTTAAGAAATAATGTTTTATAAATACTTTAAATTTTATTTAATCCTTAATTATATCATTAATTTAAAAATAATAGATTATCATATATTTTTAAATAATATAAACAAAAAATTTGATTTTATGAAGAATTTACCTAGGTATAATATTTGTTTTATATGAAATATGCATTAATTGACACATATTTTTAAAAATAGAATTTATAATTTTGTAAAATTTAAATTTATATCTTTTATATTGGGAAATCTAAATAAAATAAAATTTAAATACTGTTTGTGTCAAAACATTAGAGTTCCTTTAAACTTTGATGAAAAAATTATCAGAGGACTTGTTTTCTAAAATACTTAGATTTATCTATTCTAGAACTTTCAACAAAAACTTATCAAAATGGACTAAATAATATTAAAAATTACTAAATATCTATTATATTATAGATGATTATAAATAAGATTATTAATATATATTATAATAAATTTAAGGACTATAAATAAAGAATATGATGATTATTCTATTAATTAAATTTTTTGTTTGATTTTTATTAAATTAGAAATTATTAAATTAAAAAAATTAAATGCATTTTGAATTTATTATGTTAATTATAAAATTTATAATTTTTTAATTAATTTTGATTTATAATAAAATTATAATTTATATAAAATGTAAATATTAAATAGTGTAAATATTAAATAGGATATAATTAAATAGAATATAAAAGATATAATAAATTAATTAAATTAAATCTATAGATTGACAATATTATGTTTTAATAGATTTTTAATATTAATTTTTTATTTATTAAGATAGTTTATTTATTATACTATTGGTGATTATATGAGTGAAAGTAAATCAGCTAAATTAGTTGTAGTTTTTATAATAGCTATTGTTGCTTTTGGAATAAGTTCTGTAGTAGCTTTTTCTACAGGAGATATTACTGGTTTTAATCTTCTAAATTTGGGTAATGATACTAATTCTACTAATGATAATTCTTCTAATCCATTTGCATTAGAAGTGAATACTAGTTCTTCAAATAATTCTCAAAATTATTTGCCAAGTAAAAAAACTGATACTTCAACTAGTAACTCTTCTTCAGGTAGTGGATCTAATAAAACTGTAAACCATGATAATGGTAATGATAATAAAGATTCATCTTCAGATTCTAATTCGGATGGTTCTGAAACAACTAAAAAGTCAAATAATACTTGATTTTCTTTTTTAGTTTATTCTTTATTTTTTTTCTATTTTATATTTCATAGTTCTGTTTTATATTTCATATTTTTATTTTCTATTTTTTATTTTTAAATCGAAGATTTAATAATCTAATATTTTTTCAACATCAAGTAAAACTGAGTTTATAGCTAAGTTTAACAGCTGTTTTCCATAGTTAATATCAAGATAAACTCCATTATTTTCGATTTCTGAAGCACCTTCTTCAATTCCTGGATCATTTTTTCTAGCTTCTTTAAATTGACTTAATCCAACTTCGCCATAAACTTCAAGGTTTGTCTGATTAATAATTTCTTCTTCATCAAGGATTCCAAGAACTTTTCCCATAGATAATTCTCCAGAACCTCCATGTGGTCCTTCATTTTCAATAATAGTATTATTAAGCAGAACAATATCTAATAATGCATCATCTTCAATTTTATCAAGATATTGGAATAATGGAAGATTCCCTCCATGGGCATTGATGATAACTACTTTTTCAATTTTTAAATACTTTTTTGCTGCTTTTAATGTTTTAGTTATATTATCAGCTAATTCTTCAAGAGAATAATGAATTCCATGATTTATTTCTTCAATTTCATGAGCAGGATAAATAATTCCAAGAAATTTAGCTCCACTTTCAAGAGAAGCTTGAAGAGCAATGTATGCAGCTATTTTAGCATCAGTATCAATAGGTAATGCAGGGCCATGATTTTCTAAATGTGATCCTAAAGCTATTATTCCTATTTTGTGTACTAAAGGATTAAATACATTTCCAGCATTATATCTTAGTTCTACCATTATATCACCTTATAAATAAAAATTAGACTACTTAATTAAAATTAAATTTCCAAATTCCAGATATCATCACCAATATGATGGATATTTTCAATAGCTTTTCCAGAATCATTTTCAACCATTTTTTCTCCAGAAATTAACGCAATACCAATAGCTAATGGTTTTTTATGGGTCTCTTCTACTACTACAACAACATCATCAGATTTTACATCTTTGTCACTGGCCACAATTCCAGGACTCATTATGTCTGCACCATTTGTTACAAATTTAACAGCTCCCATATCAACTGTTACTTTTTTCCCACCAATATCATTTTCTAAAGCAGCTTTAAGTGTTGGAAATGGCTTTTCATTGATTATGATTACTGCTGGTTTACCATCAACAAGAACAAATGGATTAGGATCAACTTCTAAAAATTCAACACTAGATTTATTTGAGATTAAATCAGAATATTCCCCTAAATCTCTTTTTAATTCTTTTAATTTTTTCTTTTTAAGATGATACCTTTGTTTAACCTTCAAAATAAGCACCTTTTATAATATGTTAATTATCATTTTAACAGGATTTCATGTGAATCCTATTTTTATTTCTCTAGTTATTTTTTTATTTAATTAATTTCTTTTATTTTCATTTTTGTTATTTTTCTATGTATTTCAGATTATTTTTAATATCTCTATATTATTATGTATATTTTTATTTTTATCTATAAAATTTTCATATTTACATATTTTACATATTTTATTATGTCATTCTTAATACTTTTATTTTATGATTATTTGTTTTATTCTATGACAATTGTGATAATTATGATTATTTATGATTATTTAATTATTCTAAATAATTTTATTTTGTATTTACTTTATCTATTTTTTAATTATTTTCCATATTATCTAATTTTTACTTATTTTCCTTATGACTTTTTACTAATTAATCAAAATATTTATATATAAGTTGATTATATAATATAGTTATCATTAAATATTTAAAATTGGAAATTAGCTATTATGGTCTTTTAAATAATTATTTATTATAATTTTTAAAAGATATCTACTTTATATATAGCATATTTTCTGGATTTTAAGAAAATTTTGATCGAATTTAATAGAATTTTATTAAGATAAGATTGTTAATTAAAATTTATTGATTATATTTAATTAACAGTTACATTTAAATATAGATTAATTCATAATTATTATAGTATATATTAATAGGTGATTAACGTGAGCGGACAACAAGGTTATGTTCAAAGACCACTTGATGCATTAGGCAAAGCAACTAACTCTCCAGTTTTAATAAAATTAAAAGGAGATCGTGAATTCAGAGGTATACTTAAAAGCTTCGACTTACATATGAACTTAGTTCTTAATGATGCTGAAGAATTAGAAAAAGGAGAAGTAACAAGAAGACTAGGAACTGTGCTCATTAGAGGAGACAATATAGTTTATATTTCACCTTAGATTTTGATTTGGCTATTAATTTTCAATAGCTATTCTCATAAATCATTCATACTATTAAAATTATATAAATAAATCATATCAATAAATATTCATTAAATACATATTTTATTGTTTTGTGTTTTAAAATTCTTCATTAGCTATAGCTATGAACTATATACATATGCTATGAAGTATACATATATTATCATATTTATTTTATTGTATTAAGATTGATAAATAGGATTATGTATTATTTTAGGATTATTTTAATTAATAAGATTGTATTGATTATATGTTAATTACTTAAAACGAATTAATTCTTGATATGTATTTTAAAATTATATATTTTAATAAGATACTTATTTAACAATTAATAAGATACTTATTTACTAATATTATTAATATGAGCTAATTAAGATTACAAATTATAGAGGATAAAAGGAGGAGATAATCATGAAAGGAACACCTTCAATGGGTAAGAAGAATAAAAAAACCCATATACGATGTAGAAGATGTGGAAGAAATGCTTACCACGTACGTAAAAAAGTCTGTGCTTCTTGTGGATTCGGTAAATCAAAAAGAATCAGAAGTTACAGCTGGCAAAATAAAAAGACAATTACTGGTCAAAGATTAGTATAATTGTTTTTGTATAATTGTTTTTATTATATTGTTATAATTATTATAATTATATTAATATCTTAACTCTTATTTTATTAAGAGTTTCAATATTTTTTAATAAATTTTATTATTTTTTATTTTACTTTTATTTTATTTTACTTATTTCATTTTATTTTTAGTTTATTATTTAGTTTATTTTTAATTTATTAATAGCTAATTTGTATTCTAAATAGTTAATTTTATAATATATTTTATGAAAGGTTAATTTTATAATGTGTAAGGGATTAAAAATGACAGAAATTAAAATTTTTGGAAATATGGCTAAAGTTTACTTAATTAAAGAAGAGGATAGTTGTGTCTTAGTTGATACTGGGATAAAATTTGATAGAAAATCTATTTATAATTATATTAAAAATGAAAAAGTTGATTTAATAATCTTAACTCATTACCATATTGATCACATAGCTAATGCACATTACTTATCAAAAGAACTAGAAATACCTATTGCAATGAGTGAAGTAGATTATGATATTGTTAAAAATGGAAATGAACCTAAATTATATCCTTATGATTTTGTAGGTAGGATTTTAAAAATTACAAGTAAAATGATAAACCCTATATCTAATTTAGACATGTTTGATATTGATGTTTTTCTTAAAAATAAACAATCTCTTGAAAAATTTGGTATTAATGGAACAGTATATTCTCTTCCTGGCCATACTAAAGGTTCTATAGGTTTAATGGTTGATAATGATAAATTTTTTGTTGGTGATGCAATGATGAATCATTTTTCTCCTTCTCCATCTAAGATTTTTGAAAATAAAGAAGAAATGTTACAAAGTGTTGACTTTATTAAAAATTCTTCTGCTTCCATTATTTACACAGGACATGGAAAACCTTTTAAAAATATGTAAATTTGTAATTTAAAGAGGTTATCTTTTTTATTAATTATATTTTTATATTATAAAATACAATAATTAATTAGGTTTCTTAAAATCTATAGCTATTATATATTTAATAATATGGTCGATTAAATGGATTTCGATAATCATAATAATCAAAAAAAGCGTAATTATTCAAATAATCCTAATTATAATTCTGATTCTAATTTTGATGATTTTAATGAGAAAAACAAGGAGAATAATATAATTCCAGAGATTCTTTATGATAATTTTGATGATGATCGTGTTAGGGATCCTTCAGATGATAATTTAAATGTTGATAAAATTAATAGTAGTAAAACTGAAAATATTCGAAATAATAATTCTAAAAATGATATTGATAAAAGAATAGATACTAATAATTTTATTGAAGCGTTCAATGATTTTAGTTTGAATGAGTCTAATAATAATATTAATAATAATACTAATACAAATACTAATGGTGTTAATAACATTAATAAAGAAACTATTAATAAAGAAACTGAATTAATTAATCGGCCTGTTGATGTTAGAATTATTGTTGATGGTCCTGAAAAATCTGAATTTCTTTCAAAAGCTATAAAAAATATTTCTCTTTTTGATGATTTCAATATAATTATTTCTTCAATTATTACTACAAACAATGTTGACATAGCTAAAAATGCTGTTCTTGGTTCAAATATAATTTTAATAGCTATTAATCCTGATGAAGAAGGAGAAATCCTATTTTCAAAGTTTTATGATAATCTAAAGACTGATTTGAATTATGTTGAATTTCTAAAATTCCCAAAACTCAGAGATATTGAAATAACTGATATTAAAAATGTTGAAAATGAGGTAAAAAATTCAATAATTCGGGCAGGATTTGCTTCTATTTTTGATATTTCTAATGTAAACCAAGTTAAATCAGAAATTCTTAAATTAAATAAAAATCTAGAAAATTCTCAAGCTATCAATGAAAAAACATCTCTTGAAAATGATATGTTAATTGAAGAAGCTAAAAATCTTCGTACAATAAATGAAGAGTTAAATAAAGAAATAAAAGATCTTCAAAATCATATTGATGAAATTAAACTTGATTTCACTGATTTCAAATCTCGTTACTCTAATATGCATTCTAAAAATTTATTAGAGATTTTTCTAATTAAAGAACTTTGGGTTGAAATTTTTAATGAAGCTTTATCAGATGAAGATGTTGATAAAGTTGTAATCGCAACAAATAAATTTAGACCTGAAAATGTTCTTGTTGGTCAGGATTATATTGGTACTATTTCTAAATCAGATGCTGTAGATTGGCTTAAAATTGTAAAAACGGCCCTTATTTTTGTTGAAAATGATAATAATGAACTTCAAGAAGAAATGATTGATTACTATAAAAAAAAGCAAAAATCTGAAAATAATAATTATGAAAAATATTCTAATAGTTATTATAATGATTCTAAAAGGGATTCTGATAAGAGTTACCATAAAGATTCTTATAAAGAATCTTACAGTGATTCTTCTAAAGATTCTGGCAATTATTATGATGGTTCTAAAAGTGAATATGATAATAAAGAACATAATCATGAAAAATCTGATGATAAATATCATAATAGTCGTAATAACAAATATATTGATGAAGATGAAGACTATGATTATGATATTACAAATCAATTCCGAAACTTTTGGGATTAGGTCTAGTATTTTTAGATTGGTTTTGTAATTTTGGGATTAAATGTTGTTAAATTAAAAATATTTATATTAGAAAATAAAAATAATTAATATATAATTCATTATGAATTATTTCTATTTAATGATTTTTTATAAATCTTAATGGATTTTTATAAACTGTTATAATTATTATAAAAACTATGTATGTTTTAAATGATATATACTATAAAAATTATTTAAGTTTATGAAATATATTTAAAATGAAAAATGATTTAATAGATATCAGTTTAATAAAATAACCATTTTTAAATTAATTAATAATTAATATATTATAATATATATTATAATTCAATTTTATAATAATAAACTACGGAGATTATGACTTGAAAGATAAATGTGGTATTGTTGGAATATACTCTAAAGATTCATCTAAGGACGTTTCTTCTTTTATTTATTATGGTTTACATGCTTTACAGCATAGAGGCCAAGAATCTGCAGGAATAGCTACTTTTAATTGTGATAACATTACAAATGATACAAATGGTGATCATAATGGTTTGAATCATCATTGTGGCATGGGACTTTTGATTGATGCCTTTAGGGGAGATATGATCAATGAACTAAATGGTGAAGTAGGCATTGGTCATGTAAGATATTCAACTACTGGTCAATCAAAGTTTGAAAATTCTCAACCATTTGTTACTACTTTTAATGATTATACTATAGCTATTGCTCATAATGGGGATATTATCAATTCTGGACAGCTACGTAGGGAATTGATAGATGAAGGTGTTGAATTTATTTCTGATACAGATTCTGAAATTTTGTGTCATTTGATTAAAAAAGAATTTTCTAAAAATAATGATATGATTGAATCTTTAGAAAATCTATCTCATATTATTATGGGTTCTTATTCTCTTGTTATAATGGTTAATGGTGATTTATATGCTATTCGTGATCCTGCTGGAATGAAACCATTAGCTATTGCTGAAAAAGACGATATTTTTATTGTAGCTTCTGAAACTGTTGCTTTTGATGTTATTGGAGCTAATTTCATCCGTGATGTTAAACCTGGAGAAATTATCTATTTTGATAATGATAAAATTAATTCTCATATAATCGAAAAAGCTGCTACGACTAAAAACTCTCATTGTATGTTTGAATATGTCTATTTTGCCAGACCAGATAGTACTATTGATGGAAAAAATGTATATCAAGTTAGATTGAATATTGGAAAAAAATTATTTGAAGAGTTTCCTGTGGATGCTGATGTTGTAATGCCTGTTCCTGATTCTTCAATTCCTGCAGCTATTGGATATTCAAGAGCTTCTGGAATTCCATATGGTGAAGGCTTAATTAAAAATAGATATGTAGGTCGAACTTTTATAATGCCAACTCAAAATGAAAGGGAGTTAGCTGTTAAGCTAAAAATGAATCCTCTTGTATCTGAGCTTAAAGGCAAAAAAATAGTTCTTATTGATGATAGTATTGTTCGTGGAACTACTTCTGAGTCATTAATTGAAGTTCTTAGAGAAGCGGGTGCAAAAGAAATTCATCTAATGATTGGATGCCCTCCTGTAATTGCTCCATGTTTCTATGGAGTGGCTATGGCTACTAAAAAAGAACTTATTGCAGCTAATAATTCTGTTGAAGAGATAAAAGATAAATTAGGTGTTGATTCTTTAGGATACATTGATTTGGATGACCTTGTTGATGCAATTGGAATTCCAGCTGAAGAACTGTGTTTAGGTTGTATAAATGAAGAATACCCTACTGAGATTCCAAGTGATTTAGAAGTAGAAAGCTATTACAAATTATAGATAAATAAATTATAGATAATTATATATTTTATTAATTTTTACTAATTTACTTACTTTTTCTTTTATTTGTTTTATTTTTTCTTTTTATTTATTCTTTTTATTTTTCCTTATTTTTTCTTCATTTTAGTTTTTATTTATTTTTTCTTTTTATTTTTCCTTATTTTTTCTTTATTTTAGTTTTTTATTTTCATTTATCCTTTTTATTTTTCCTTATTTTTTCTTTCATTTGTTTTTATTTTGGTTTTTATTTTTTAAATTATTTCTATATTATTCGAGTTTACATAATTATCAATATTTATATCCATTTTTTTATTATAAAAACAAACATATTTATATTATTAAAAGACAATTTATAATTAATATTAATGATAAATTCTTAATTATATAAGATAATTCTTAATAAATAAAAATATATTAGCTGGTGGCGTTATGCTTACATCTGTACAAAAGGAGATTCTTCAAACACTTATAAATTTGTATCAAACATCAGATGGTAAATCAATAAAGGGAGAAGACATAGCTGAAGTTATGAATAGAAACCCGGGAACTATCCGTAATCAAATGCAATCTCTTAGGAGTTTGAGTTTGGTTAAAGGAGTTCCAGGACCTCGTGGGGGTTATAAACCTACAATAGAAGCTTATCACACATTAAACATTTCAGTAACTGATAACGAATCTAAAGTTCCAATGTTTAAGGATGGAAATCGTCTTGAAGGAGTTTCTGTAGCTAAAATTGAATTTACTAGTATTCCTAACCCTGGTGAATGTGAAGCAGCTATTAAAGTTTTAGGAAGTATTAAAGACTTAGATCTTGGCGATACTGTTCGAATTGGTCCAACTCCAGTCAATAATCTTGGAATTATTGGTGAAATAGTTGGTAGGGATGATATGGATAATATACTTCTTTTAGACACTACTACAATAAGAAGTATTCCTAAAAAAACAGTTAAAGATATTGCCACTTTAGATCTTCTATTTTTAAATCCTAATGACACTATTAAAGAAGCAGCTAACTTACTTTCTAATGAAGTTATAGATGGTGCTCCTGTAATTGAAAATAATAAAATCTTAGGAATATTAACATTAAGTGATATTGTGTGGGCTTTAGCTGAATCAAAAGAAGGTTTAAAAGTTAAAGAAGTTATGCAAAAAGATGTAGTTACTGTTAATCAGAATATGAAAGTAGCTAATGCTGTTGAAATCATGTATAAACAAAATATTGGAAGATTAATTTTAGTTGATGATAATGATGTGCCTAAAGGCATCATCACAAAAACTGATGTTGTTAACTCAATAACAAACTTAGAAGATTTTCCAGTAATTAAATCTAATAATCAATCTTAAATTTTAGTTTGTTAGATTTTTAATTTTATATATTATGATGTAATTATTAATATTATTAAATATTAATTTTAATCTTAATTTATTATTTATTGCTTAATGGGGTTTAATATGGATATTAATGATAAAATCATTGAAATTTTAGAAAATAATAATATTCAACCGATTATTTCTGGAGATCCTAAATTTCTTGGAACTATTAGAATTTATGAAGAAGATAAAGTTGATAAAGTTTTTGAAGAGTTAGAATCTCTTTTTAATAATTATTCTTCATATTCTATTAATTGTTCCCATATTAGTTCTTGTTGTGCTCCATCCTTTGAAGAAATTCGATATAAAGTTGAAATATAGTTTTATATATCTAATATATATCTAATTTTTGATTTTAATTATTTTCATAAATATATTATCTATTTTAATATCTATTATAAGATTTATTATAAGATTAGATATTGATATATATTATTTTAAATATAATCATAATGTAAATTATATTATAATATTAATTATTATAATATTAATTATTAAAATATTATTTATTAAAATATTATTTTTTAAAATATTAATTATTAAAATATTATTTTTTAAAATAATGTTAAATTTATAATATATTATTTTTATTAACCTTTAATTGTGTTATTTATGAATGTTAATCAAATGAATATTGAAGAAAATATGAGTGTTCTAGACCTTATGAATGAATTTTATTCATCTGGTGTTTTAGGAGCAGGTCGAGTAGGAAGATCTTGTGAACTTTTATCTGATATGTTGTCTAATGATGATATGAAAGTTTTCATGAGTGTAGCTGGACCTCTTGTTCCAGGTGGACTTCGAAATATTATAGCTAGAATGATAAAAAATAAAGAGATTGATGTTTTAATAACAAGTGGAGCTAATATAACTCATGATCTTTTAGAATCATTTGGAGGATCTCATTATAGGGAATATGGTTTTGATGATGAAAAGTTAAATGAAGCAGGAATGGGTAGAATCGGAGATATTTATACAAAATCTGAAGATTTTGAAGTTTTTGAAAAGGAAATTATAAATCTTTTTAGTAAAATAGCTAATTCTATTGATGATTCTAATAAAATCAATATAGATAATTCAACTAATATGGTTGATTCAAATAAACCCAATTATAATGAAAATTCTAATATAATTTCTATTAAGGATTTATTGTATGAAATAGGTCTTCTAATTGAAGATGATAATTCTATACTTAAGTTAGCTGCTGAAAACAATATTCCTATTTTTGCACCTGGAATTATTGACAGTATGTTTGGTTTACAGCTTTGGATGTTTACTCAAGAAAACAACCTTGTACTTGATGCTATAGCTGATATGCATGATCTTTCTGATATTGTCTTTGGAGCAGATGAAGTTGGGGCTATTCTTCTTGGAGGTGGACTTCCAAAACATTATACTCTTGCTTCCAATCTATTAAAAGGTGGAGTAGATGCAGCTATTCAAATTACTATGGATAGGAGTGAAACAGGTAGTTTAAGTGGAGCTCCTTTAGAAGAAGCTAAATCATGGTCTAAAGCAAAATGTGGTTCAAATTTAGTTTCTGTAGTTGGAGATATTACTATTATATTCCCATTGATTTATGCAGCTGCTTTAGATAAAATTAACAAGTGATTTTTTAATTTATATAATCATTTATAATTATTATAATATTTTCATAATATTTTTATAATATTTTTATAATATATTTTTATAATATTATTTTAATTTGTGATAATTTTGAGGTAATCTTTTGAATTCAATTGTTTTAGCCTTTTTATATTCAATTTCAGGATTTTTAATGAAATTTTCTGATGATGAATATGATGAAAAATCAAATAAATCTATAGCTGTGATTTTAGGTATTTTTTGTGGGATAACTATTGCTTATTTAGCTAGTAATAACATCGATGCTGCTTATATATTTCTCGGAATTTTAATTGGAAATGCTATAGCACTTAAAATTGATGGAATTCACCATGTAGCTACTCTTTTCACTTTTTTAATATTGTTTATTATTTGGGGCATATTTGGAACAAATGGGAATATTTTAACTGGTTTCAGCATAATAACTCTAGCTATTTGTATGATTTCTGCTCTTATTGATGAGTGGGGTAATGACAATATTACTCTTTATGAAAAAAATAAATTTTTAAAGATATTTTTTGATTATAGGTTTGCAATGAAGATAGCTATTTTTATCTTAGCTATATTAGGATTATATCAAAGTTTTACAGGTTTTACCCTAGCTTATGTTGATTTTTTAAATATTTCAACATTTGTATTTTTTATACTTTTTGAATTATTTTATGAATTTGCTGGTTTTATTTTTAATAAATATTTTATAGAAAATTAATATTTATTTTAATAAAAAAATTATTTTGAAAATTTTTAATTTAATAATTTTTTATAATTTTTATGATTTATGCTATGAAAATTAATTTATAATTAAATAATTAATTTATTTTAATTTATTTTAATTTAATTTTATTTAATTTTTTTATGATAGGAGGTTGATTTATAAAATTTTTTTCTTTTTCTCTTTTTTCATATAATTGTTCTTATATATTATTGGCATGATCATGTTTTTATTGGAAAATATTTATTACAAAATCGTAATATTTATATACTCAGTTTATCAAGTTATAGTTATATAGAAAGAATATATTACACTATCTGAAATTATTATTTTTGGATTATTTTTTTTTACTTCGTTTAACATAAGTTAAACGACATCTTTTTGGATTTTTAACTTGTTTTTTGAACTTTTTTTATTGTGTTCAATATGTTTTCTATTTAAAATTTGTATAATATTAATACTTTTTGTTATTTTTATAATATTTTTATATTTATTTTAAATAATTTTTTGTTCTTTTTTTGTAAATTATCTATTTTTTTCTATTTTTTATGCGTTTAACTTATGTTTAACGAAGTCTTTTTTCTGAGTTAAGGAAGTTTTATGTAGGGGATGAATAATTATGTATATTTTTCAGATTTTTTTTAATTAGTTAATTAGTCTATAGTTAGTTCTTTTATATTTTTTGTATTAATGAAAAAAAGATTATGTATAATATTATGATTGTGAGTTGTAATAATCTTTTTTTGATTAATAAAAGATTTTATAAAAGCTTTAAAGAAAAAAAATTTTGAGTAAATGCTTTTTTTTAATGTGAAATTAATAAATGCAACTTTTTTGGGGAGTAGTTTTATATAATCCACATTATTATTTTTATTAATCAAAAAAATATCGTAAATAGTATATAAAAAAGGGTAAATCGTGCTTTATATTAAGAATTTTACAACTATATTGTTATAAAAATAAGATTCTTTTTTTTTAGAATGCTCTTTAATTTATTATGACTATTTAAACATAATTTTTAATCAATATAAAAAAAAGGAGGTAGAAAATATTGTTTATAAAAAATAAATGTATTATACCATTTATTTTATTACTTGTAGCTGTTTTGTTGCTTTTTAGTTTGTCTAGTGTTAGTGCTGCGAGTTTTAATAGTGGTAGTAGTTCTTCTGATATTCAGAATTTCATAGACACTGGTGTAGGGGATGATGATATTGTTCTTGAGGAAGGAGATTATATTGATTCTCTTTATAATTTGAATGTTTCAAGGAAAGTTAATATAAAATCAAACGGCAAAGTGAATATAAAAAGCAATACTGGAGGTACTCTTTTTAACATCACAGCTAAGAATGTTCAGATTCTTAATTTGAATATTAGTGGCTATCAGACAGCTATACGCTCGAATATTGGTGGTTTATCAGTTATAGGTAATAATATTACTACAAATGATATTAGTATTAATATCGATGGTAGTGGTGACTTATCTGGTATATCGCTAGAGAATAATACTATAATTTCTTCTGTTAGTAGCAGTGCTTATGGTGCTGTTTATGTGAATGCTAGTAGTGGTTCCACTGTTGGTATTTCAGCAAAAAATAATAATATCACAGCTAATAATCCAATTAATTCTTATGGTGTGCGTTTTAATGTTGCGTACTGTGATAATTCACTATTTTTCGACAACAACAATATCACAGGAAACTCATGGTATGGTGTTGCTCTGGATGCATACAGCAGCAACAATACCATAACCCTCATCAACAACAACATCACAGGAACAGAGTATGGTGTTATTCTGTCTGCATCCAGCAGCAACAATACCATAACCCTCACCATCAACAACATCACAGGAACATGGGCTGGTGTTGCTCTGTTTGTATACAGCGATAACAATACCATAACCCTTACTAACAATAACATCACAGGAACCTGGTATGGTGTTGAGCTGTCTGCATACAGCAGCAACAACACCATAACTCTCACCAACAATAACATCACAGGAAACTCATGGTATGGTGTTGAGCTGTCTGCATACAGCAGCAACAACACCATAACCCTTACTAACAATAACATCACAGGAAACTCAGGGTATGGTGTTTATCTGGGTGTATACAGCAGTAACAACACCATAAATCTTACCAACAATAACATCACAGGAAACTCAGGGTATGGTGTTTATCTGGGTGTATACAGCAGTAACAACACCATAAATTTTACCAACAATAACATCACAGGAACAGGGGATGGTGTTTATCTGTCTGCATCTAGCAGCAACAACACTATTTTGAGCTTTATTGGGAATAATATTACTGGTATTGATTATGCTATGTATATTTATTCCTATGATCAGTTTAGTGGTTTGTCTTTGTTGAATAATACTTTTAAAAGTGATGATGTTGGTCTTTATTTTGAGTTAAATGGTGTTGTTTTAAGTGATATTCTTGTTAAAGGTAATACTATTTTTGCAGTTAACACGGGTATTGGTTTTGCAGAGTGGAGTCCTAGTCCTGTTAATTTGACTGTTAATTATAATCGTATAATTGCTAGTGTTGGTTTAGATTTTGCAACTACTGATGCTGGTAGTAATTTTGATTATAATTGGTGGGGAGTAAATGATATTAGTAGTAAGGTTATTGGTTTTGATACTAATAATCATTATATCTTGAATATTACTAATCTCACTAGTTTGGATAATGTTCGTGTTGGAGATAAAGTGGATTTTGCTTTGTTAGTTTTGAATACTACTCTTACTAATGAGGGTGTTGAAAACTTACCTTACTTTGTCATTACTGGACTTTTTAATGGTGAAAGCTACAATACTACTACTGATGATCTATTTGTTCATCAATTCACTATTCCTGGTGAAGGAATACATGCTATTGATGCTTTAGTGGATGAGCAGTATGTGTTTTTGGAGTTTAATGCTTCTAAAGGTAATACTAGTTCAACTATTGTTGTTCCAGATGATGCTCGTACTGGTAAAACTGTTAATATTACTGGTATAGTTACTGATGATGATGGTAATCCTTTAGATAATGTTGTAATTACTGTTACTGTTGATGGTGTTGCATATAATGTGACTACAGATAGTAATGGTCGTTGGATTTTAGCTTATAAACCAACACGTACTGGAAATATCAATGTTTCTGTTTCTTGGGCAGGAAACAATGCTTACAATGGGTTTACTAATAGTAGTAATTTTAATGTTATTGCTGGTGTCAAAAATGTTAGCTTTATAATTTCTTCACCAACTATTAATCAAGGTGAAAAAACAAACATAAAAGTAACTTTAAAAGATACTGATGGAAACATATTGAAAGGTAAAAAGATTTCATTAACTATTAACAAGAGAACTTATACAGCAACTACAAATAATAAAGGAATAGCTGTTTTCAAAGTAGCTGGTTTGAAAGGAGGAAAACATAAATTCTCTGTAAAATTCACAGGAGACAACAACTACAAATCTTTAACTATTTCAAAAGTGCAAAAAGTCAACCCTAAAACCAACTTGGGAATCACATCAATTAAAAAATTGTCTTTTAAGAAAAGAGTATCTACATATAGAGTTACAATAGCTAATACTGGAAGTTTGAAATCTAAGGCTACTGTTTTAGCTCTTTTCCATATGAGAAATGGAGTTAAAATCAAAACCAAATACATCAAAATCAAATCAATAGCACCAGGTAAGAAAATATCAATAATCGTCAGCTACTTTCCCGACAGGGCAAATCACAGATACTGCATAGCACACTTCCAAATCGATCCCAAAAACAAAAACAAAGAAATAATACTAGCTAACAACAAAAAATCAATTAGCCTAAAACATTAAACAAAAAACAAAAATAAATAATTTATTTGAGATATAATTAACTTTCATATCTCATTTTTTACATTTTTTATTAGTCTCACTTTTTTTTTAAAAAAAATGAGGACGATTCATAAAATTTTTTTCTTTTATTTTTTGAGATTTAGGGTTTTATATTAATTTTTTTTATTTATTTTGTTGTATATTCTTTTTAGGTTATGTGAAATTCCTATTAATAATAAAAGAAGAAAAAGAAAAAATTAGTCACCTTTGGTAATAATTTTAATAGGATATATTAAACTTTCTTCTTAAATAAATTAAATAAATAAAAACATTAAAATATAACTAATTTCAAATTCATATTATTAACAATATTTATAGGGATTTAAATATGATAGTTGAAACTCAAATCAGAGATATTTTAAAAAATCGCAAAGTACATTTGACTTTAATTGATCCAGATGAGCAAACTCCTGAAGGTGCTGTTGAAATAGCTAAATCTGCTATAGCTGGTGGGACTGATGGTATTATGCTTGGTGGTTCAACAGTTGATGGAGTGGATGTAGATAATACTGCTAAAGCTCTTTCTGAAAATATAGATCTTCCAATTATTATCTTTCCAGGAAACACCAGTAATGTAAGTAAGTATGCTGATGCAATATTCTTTATGAGTTTTTTAAATTCAAACAATCCCTACTGGATTATAGGAGCTCAAGCACTTGGAGCACCAGCTGTTAAAAAATCTGGAATCGAAACTATACCTATGGGATATATGGTTATTTCTCCTGGAGGAACTGTTGGATGGATCGGAGATGCTAAACTTGTTCCACGAAACAAACCAAAAATCCCTGCAGCTTATGCTATGGCAGCTGAAGCACTTGGAATGAGATTTTTCTATCTTGAAGCAGGTTCTGGTGCAGAAGAACATATAACTCCAGAAATGGTAGCTTATTCTAAAAAAGCTACTGAGGATATGGTTATAGTTGTTGGTGGAGGCATCCGTGATGGTGAAGCTGCTTATACAGTAGCTAAAGCTGGTGCAGATGTTATTGTTACAGGGACTATAGTAGAAGAAACAGATGATGTTGAAGCTAAAATTAATGAGATAGTATCTGCTATTAGAAAAGTGTGAATAATCTATATTCCTTTTAATAATTATTATTTCATTAAATACTTTATATTTAATTATATTTAATTAAATTTAATTATATTTGATTATTTTTACTATCTTTCATTATATTTTTAATATAAAAAATTTTTATTTTAATAAATTTAAATAATTAAAAAATTAAGGGAAATCATGTTAGAATCACTTTATAGTGTAGCTATAAAAAAGAAAGGAACTATTGTTGAAGAAATAGAGAATTATGAAGATAAAGATTTTCCTATTTCAAAGTTTTGGAAAGATGAAGAAGTTCCTAAATATGAAGATAGCTTGACAATTGCTGCAGGTGATGGTAGCAAACATGAAAAAAAGTTTTTAAGTTTTTATTTTTATGCAATTGCAGCTGAAACCTTAATTTATAATAATGAATTAGTTAAGATTGAAAGTTCTGATATAAACACGATGCTTCATGGCAAATTTTCAAAGGACAGAATAAGAAATTATATGGGTTTATTTGAGGTTAAAAACGCTTTGAAAGCTATTAAAACTCACGATATTGATTATTATTTATATGATGGTTCTCTTTTAGGAGATCTTATTAGGCCTTATCCTCTTGAAAAACAAATTCCTCAAGATATTCGATTCGATGTTTTGGATTTTGCTGAAGATGAATTAAATAAAGAAATCAACAATATTGAAAATCATGAAGTTGAGATATATTCAAGTAAATTGGTTAAAAATGATCTAAAAACTAAACTTGATGATATTAAAGCTAAAAATGGTTTTAGTTATATTGAGAATATTGAAAATTATCTTGAAAATATAGAAAAATTATTAGCTTTAGCTAATCTTTTAAAATATAAGGATAAGATTATAGCTATTTCTAAATCTTCAATAGCTACTGATTATTTTGATAATTTTGATACAAATATTCCTGATATAGCTATTTTCACAAAATATACTCAGGATACAGGTTATTCTTTTCCACCAAGATATCTTTCTGCAGAAACAGATCAATTTAAACGTGAATTTCCTATTGAAAATGATTTTTTTAAAAGTTTAAATTTTACTATTTTTTATGTGAGATTAGAAGATAATAAAAATGTTTTAAAGATTGAATTACCATATAAAGCTGATGAAGCAAAAATTAAAGAAATTATCAGTGTTATTTCAAGGGATTGTACTGAAGGTTATCCTTATCTTCTAAAAAAAGCTCACCATGATGTTGTTATAAAAAAGAAAAACATTGAACAATTATCTAATATTGTTGGAATCTATGAAAAATCAGGTAGGGAAATGCTTTAATTTAATTTATATTAATTTATATTATTAATTATATTGTTTATGGTGTTATAATGATAATAGGAAGATGTGTTGGTGAAACTTCTCTTATAGATGTCAGTTTTATTTCTAAAGAGATGCCTAAAGTAGGAGAATATGTTTCTTTAAAATATGATGGGAAAATTGTATTAGGCATGATTGAATCTCTTGTAAGAGGAAGTGTATCTCTTAATGGAGATATTTATGATCCTAATACTATTGAAAAAATCAGAGAAATTGAAGGAGAAGATTTTTATATCAAAGGCAATGTTCGAATTTTAGGGGATATTGATGATAATCTTAAAATTCCAAGAACTCCTGCTCCTCCTGGAACTGAAATATCAGTAGCTAGTGAAGAAGTCTTACGTAAGATATTTAAAGTCGATAATGGTTTAAAAATTGGTAGTCTTATTAGTCAAGAAGATGTTGATGTTAAAATTGATGTAAATAATATGGTTTCAAGACATTTAGCTATACTTGCTATGACTGGAGCTGGAAAATCCAATACTGTTTCTGTTCTTATTGATGGTCTTCTTCAACATAATGGATGTATTCTTATATTTGACATGCATAGTGAATATGTTGGAGCTGAATTTGACAATGGTGAAGTTAACCGAATTGAACCAATAATTAATCCTATCTACATGTCTTTTGCTGAGATAAAGGGCTTAGCTAACATTCCTAGTTCTGCTTATATACAAGAAAGATATTTCAGAGAAGCTTATAAAGAAGCTAAAGCAATTGTTAAATCTGGTGAAGCAGATACAATTGATTTTATTGAGATTATGAGGGATGTTCTTGATAAATGGTATAATACTGAGATGTTTAGAGGAAAAGAGATTAATTCCTCAGAAAAATCAAAGATTATGGATGTAATCAATAAGATGGATGATTTACAAGATAAGTATTATAATCTTCTTAATATCAATGGAGGAAACATTTTATCTCAATTAAAATTAGGTGTAGCCAATGTTCTTGATTTAGGCCAAGCTGATGAATCTGCAGCTGAAGTTATTGTTAGTCATGTCCTTAGAAATGCACTAAAGAGTAGAAAAGTAGCTATGCAAAATAAAGAAGACAGTATGTATGAAAAACCTCTTGAATTTCCAGTTTTCTTTATAATGGAGGAAGCTCATATCTTAGCTCCAAAAAATAGAAATCCTGCTTCTAAATATTGGATCAGTAGAATTGCAAGGGAAGGTAGGAAATTTGGATTAGGTTTATGCCTTGTAAGTCAGAGTCCTAAGTCTGTTGATCCTGATGCATTATCTCAAGCTAATAACATGATTATTCTTCGACTTGTTGAACCTCAAGACCAAAGGCATGTTCAATCAGCTAGTGAAAGCCTTAGTGAAGACCTTGTAAAACAGCTACCTTCTTTAAATGTAGGTGAGGCAATGGTTTTAGGCCTTATGGTAAAAGTACCAACACTAGTGAAAATCGATGAATTTACAGGTAGAACTGTTGGTGGAGATATTGATATAATTGATCAATGGCAATCAATTAAAGCAAAGGATGTTTCTGATATCAAAGATCAAGAAGAAGAATTCCGACAATTAGGTGGAAATTATTAGTTATTTTCATATTATATTAACTTATATTTTTTAAATTTATACTTTTTATACATTTTATAATTTTTATAATTTTTATATTATATAATAATATAAATTAATATACTATAAATTATAATATAAAATTCTTTAATAATAATTTTTATAATATTTTATTTTCAAAATTAATATAAAATCATTTTAAGCAATAATACAAAAGAACATACAAAAGGAATATACAAAAGGAATATAAAAAAATAATAGAAAAGGGGATAAATAACAGTGGATACATATTATCAAAGAGCTAAAATAGTAGTTGAAGAAACTCGTAGGTTTTATTTTCAAATTATATTTACATTAGGTATATTTATTGTAGTTGCAATCAGAGCTAATTTTATTAGTAGATCTTTATTTTCAATGAACTCTATTAGTTTCATGGGGGAAAATATTTCATCAACTCCTACTGAATTTTCTTTTATAAGTTCTCCTACTTTTATTATTTTATATATGGCTGTGATTTTTCTTTTAATTTTAGGGTTTAGATATCTTATATTATATAATTTAAAACGAAATTTTAGAAAAAATGATGGTGGAATTAAAAAACTCAAAAAATATATGAAAACTGATGAGATTCCAACTAATGAAGAAGTTGATGCGAAATTCCATGAGGATAAAAATAAATCTAAAAGAAAGTTTTATTTTTTAGTGGCTAGAGTTATTATATTTATTGCAATTTTATACTATATTTACTCTAATATTTTTAATAATTTCTTTTTATTTGAATTAGTAGTAGCATTTTCAGTTTTAAGTTTAATTTATAGATATTTAATTATCTTTCATGCTGATAGTAAATTTTTTGATAAAGAATGGGAAAATAAAAAAATTAAAGAATTTATTTCTGAATTTAAAGGTTAATTTAAAGGTTAATTAAAGCTTAATTAAAGATTAATCTAAAGGTTAATTAAGATTAATTTAAAAATTAATTTAAAAATTAATCTAATCTAATAATTAATTTAATGATTAATCTAAAAGTTCAATTTCAAATAAATTTTAGTTTAGAATAAATAATTTAGAAAATTAATTAAATTAAAATTTAAAATTAAATTAAAATTAACTATCTGATTTTTATATAAAAATAGTAAATTGAATGAGATATATTCACTATCCCTTTTAAATCATTATAAATATTAGAAAAGATATATAATATCTTAATATTAACTTGATATAAATCATTAAATTATAAATTAATTATCATAAAACAATTAATCATAGGGAAAAATATGAAATTTGCTCATTTAGCTGACACTCATTTAGGGTATCGTCAATATGGATTAGTTGAAAGAGAAAATGATTTTTACAATGTTTTCAATGAAATTGTAAATAAGATCATTGAAGAAAGAGTTGATTTTGTAATCCACAGTGGGGATTTATTTGAAATGGCAAAACCATCTCCAAAAGCTCTTTTAGTTTTTCAAGAAGGATTGATGAAGATAAAAGAAGAAGGAATTCCTTTTTATGCAATTGCTGGAAATCATGATACTATAATGCGTCAAAATGCTGTTCCTCCTCAAATCTTATTTAAAAGATTAGGTTTAACTCTTATAAGTCCTAATAATCCTGTTATAGAAAGTTCGTTTTTAAAGGATAATGATATTTTTATTGGTGGAACTCCTTTTATTCCCAAATCTCAAAATGCTTTTTTAAAATCTAATCTTGAAGAATTAGCTAAAAAAAGTCAAGGATTTTCAAATAGAATCTTAGTTTCTCATCAAGGAATTGATAAATATCTTCCATTCCAATATGAACTTGAGTTAGCTGATATTCCAGATTCTTTTACTTATTATGCAATGGGGCATGTTCATAATAGAATAACAGATGATTTTGGTGAAGGTAAATTAGCTTATCCTGGTTCTTCTGAAATATGGAGATCTAATGAAGTTGGAGATTATAAAAGTAAAGGTAAAGGTTTTTATGTTGTTGATATAAGGGGAGATATTCCTGAAATTCAACCTATAAATATTGAACTTCCAAGAGAATTTATTAATCATAATATTGAATTTAAAAAACTTGACTCAGAAATATCAGCTTTAGAAAGACATATATCAACTTTAAAAAATAAACCAATTGTTAATGTTACAGTTGAAAAAGGGAATTTTAACAGTGCTGATGTTTATAAGAAATTAAATGAAGCTTTTTCAAAGATTACTTTAATGCTTAGACCAAGTTTCAAAACTGATGAGCTAATCAAGGAAGAGAAATTAATTGGGGACAATAACTCTCTTGAACCACGAGATTTATTAATGGATCGACTTAAATCATATGAAAATGAAGATATTACTAATTTAGCTATTGATCTTTTTAATTCTTTATCAAAAGATAAGTTTGACGAATCTGAAAAAATATCTAATAATTTTTATGAAGAATATTTTGGCCAATATGAAGAAGATTATAAAAAAATAGCTGAAAAAGAAGCTAAACAAATGAATCAATTTAAAGAAAAAGATAATAAAGAAAATTCTGGAAATAATACTGATAAAAAAGGTTCTGAAGATGATATAGATAAAAAAATTTTTAAAGATACTATGGATGAAGAGACTTCTGAAGATAATCAATCTAAACAAACAACTATAGACTTTAACTGATTGATAATTTAATAATGTGATAAGATGATATTTACAAAATTAACACTCAAAGACTTTAAATCTCATAAAAATACTGTTATTGATTTTGAACCAGGGATTAGTATTATAGTTGGTGAAAATGGTGCTGGAAAATCGACTATATTAGAGGCAATTAGTTTTGCCCTCTTTAAACAACATTCTAGTAAAAAAATTGATGATTTGGTTAGAATAACTAAAAATAAAAATTCTCATGAAGCCATGTCTGTTGCTTTAGAATTTATTGTTAATGGTAAAGAATATAGGGTAAAACGAAATCGTGGAAGTGTTTCAAAAGCTGAACTTCTTGTTAAAGATTCTGATGGAGGTAGTACAAGAATTTCCTCTGGTGATACGGCTGTTAGTAATGAAATACAATCACTTCTTGATATGGATGGGGATTTGTTTTTAAATGCTATATATATTCAACAAGGGGAAATAGCTAGTCTCATTGGAAAAACACCTTCTGAGAAGAAACAACTTATTGGAAAGCTACTTGGTGTTGAAGGGCTTGAAAAAGCTTGGAAAAATAGTTTACCCTTGATAAATATTTATGAAAATCAAAAATCAGAATTAGAAGGTAGGACAGCTTCATCATCAGAATTGGACAGTGATTTAAAAAGTAAAAGAGTTACTTTAGAAGACCTCAAGATTAAAGGTAATACTATTCAAAAAGAAATAAAAGAATTAGAAGAATTAAAAACTCTAAAAGCAAAAGAAAAATCTGAAATGGAAAGTTCTAAAAGTATTTTTGATAAATTAAATACTCAGCTTCAAAATGAAAATGAAAATACAAAAAGAGTCTTTGAGGATAAGAAAAAATTCCAAGAACAACTTGAAACTTTGAAATCTAAAGAACAAGAAATGAAAAAACTAGAGAGGTTTTCAATTAAACTTCCAATCTATCTTGATTTTTTAGAATCTGTAAAGAATCTTGAACAAATAACAAAAGAACGTGAAAAATATCAAGAAAAATTAGACAATATCCAAAAACAAAAAGAGATTCTTAAAAATGAAGAAGAAGGTTATAATCAATATCTCCAAATTCAAAAGAAATTAAATGATTTAAATGAGAGAAAATCAAAATTAGAAGGAGAATTAGCTATAATCAAAGAGTTTGAAAATAATAAAGCTAATATTGATAAAGAAATTACTGAAAACAATGATAAAATTGAAGAGTTCTTTAAGGAAATTAATAAATCTTTAAACCTTGAGGTTGATGACTTTACTGAACTTAAAAGAAAAGTTGTTGATTTTAAAGTTGAAGCTGAAAGGAAAATTAAGGAACTTGATGAAAAATCATCTTCTGATTCTCAAAAAATTTCAGGGTTAAAAGAAGGGATAAAATCTGCAGAAGATCCTCTAGCTGAAATTGAAAAAGTAGATAATCAGTGTCCAGTTTGTAAATCTAATATTTCTGAAGATAAAAAAAATAGTTTAATTGAATCTTATAATAATAAAATTAAGTTTAATAAAGAATCAATTGATAAAATTAGTAAAGAATTGAAGAAAATCAAGAATCAAAAGAATGTTTTTGAAAAGAAACTTGAAGATATAAAATCAATTGAAGAAAGTATATCTGAATATACACATCTTTATGAAACTAATAAGAAAGACATTGAAAAAGTAAAAGAGATTGATACTAAATTAAAAACTTATGAAGATTCAAGAGATAAACTTGATAATGTGCTTTTATCAATTAAAGATCAAACTAAATTACAAAAAACTTCAAAGGAAAGTCATGATAAATATGTTCATGCACAAGGTTCTCTAGATGTTTTAGGAAAAGAATATGATACTAAAGATAAACTAAGAGAAGTCATAAGAAACATGGATGTTGAAGTTGAAAAAGTAAAGGTAGCAATGTCTAAAGATGTTTATCTTTCTCCAGATATTGAAGAAAAAGATTTAAGGGAGAGAATTGAAGATTTAAAAGAGAAAGACAGGAAATTCAATCAATTAAAAGGTGAAATAGTACAAATACCTATTTTAGAATCTCAAATTAAAAATAAAAGAGATGAATTAGATTCTATACGTTCTAAAATCGATAATATCGATAATAATATTAAAGCTACTAAATATAATGAAGATAAATATAAAAATGTTGTTTTCACTTATGAACGTTCTGATGAAAAATTAAAAGAATTGAATAAAGAAATCAATGAAATTAAAGGTAAAGGTACTGAAATCATAGCTAATATTGAAGATCTATCTCTTAAAATTAATCAAAATCATGTATTAAAAAATAAATTAGAAAATGTTCAAGATTATCTTAAACTTCTTAAAGAAATTAGGGAACTTTATGGAAAAGATAAAATCCAAAAAGAACTTAGGAACCGTTCTAAACCTCTTATTCAAAAACACACTAAAAATTTCTTTGAACAATTCAATTTTGATTATTCTGATTTAAAGATTGATGATGAATATAATATTTCTGTCTTTGGTCCTGAAGGCGAAAGTAAATTAGATATGGTCAGTGGTGGGGAAAAAATAGCTATTGCTCTTGCTTTGAGACTTGGGATTACAAAAGCAATGTCTAAAGGTAATATTGAAACTATACTTCTTGATGAACCTACTATTCATTTAGATAGCTATCGTAGACATGAATTAATAGATCTTTTAAGAGGAATGTCAACATTGCCTCAAATGATTATTGTAACTCATGATAGTGAACTTGAAAATGCAGCTGACAATATCATTAAGGTTCAAAAAGAAGATGGTATTTCCAATGTTATTTTAGCAGATTAATATTATTTTTTGATAAAAAAGTTGTTAGGTAGTAAATTGAGGGGATATTAGTAAATTACTGGAATTTATTATTATAATTTATAAATATATTAAATAATTTATAATTATATAAATTTTTATTAAAGATAGATTATTATGAAAGATAAAATTGAATCTATTGAATCAGAAAAAGTTAAAAATTCAGAAAATAATCAAAAATTTGCTTCTGACAATAGTCATATGCATGATTTTGAGTATCATAAAGCTGCTGAAAATATATCATTTGCTTTTTTCTTGAATATTTTATTCATGGTAGTAGTTGGTATTGGAGCTGTTTATACTAACAGTATGGCTATATTAGCTGATCTTCTCCATGGTTTAAGTGATACTATAGCTCTTGGATTTTCTTGGTTTTTTCAACGCTTTTCTGAAAAAGAAGAAGATGAAAAATTTACTTATGGATATCGTAGATTTTCACTTCTTGGAGCTGTAATTACATCAGCTATAGTAATTATAGGTTCATTTTTAATTTTGGTTGAATCTATATCTCGTTTATTTGCTCCTGTTGAACCTTATGCTTCTGGAATGGTTTTTGTAGCTATATTTGCAATATTTTTAAAAACTTTAAGTGTATGGAAATTGAGAGGTGCTAAAACTTTAAATGAAAGAGCTGTTTCTATTCATCTTATTGGAGATTTAATGGGTTGGATTGCTCTTTTAATTGTTGGAATAATCTTAATATTTTATAATATTCCAGTATTGGATGTACTTCTTTCAATAGCTATTACTTTATGGATGATTTATAATTTAGCTAAAACACTATTTTATAGCTTTAAAATTCTTCTTTTAGAAGCACCAGGAAATGTAGATCAAAATAAGCTTAAAAAAGATATTTTATCTATTGAAGGTATAGATGACATTGTTAAATTTTATCTTTGGAGTTTAGATAATCAAAAAAATATTTTGACCGTAAAAATTAGTTTAAAAGATGATTTAAAAGTTTCAGATACCGAAAATATTAAAGAAAATATAAATGATTTAGGCTTTATAAATGGAATAGAGGATATTAATATTGAATTTGATAAGAAGAAATAGATTTAATATTAAATTTATGGTGTTTTTATGGTTGAATTGATGTCTCCAGCAGGAAATTTCATATCTTTGAGGGCAGCTCTTGAAAATGGGGCTGATTCTGTTTATATTGGATTAGCTGATAATAATATGAGGGCAAATGTTTCTAATTTTTCTCTTAAAGATGTTGAGGAAGCAGTTAATATAACTAAAGAATATTCTTCTAAATTATATCTTTGTACTAATACTATAATGAAAGACAGAGATATAAAGAAATTAGAGTTTGATCTTGAACTTATTAAAGAATATGAAGTTGATGCATTGATAGTTTCTGACATTGGATTAGTTGAATTAGCTAATGATATTGGTATTGATCCTCATATGAGTGTTCAAGAAAATATTTCAAATAGTTATTCTCTTAAAACTTTAAAAAAATTAGGTGTAACTAGGGCTGTTCTCTCTCGTGAGCTAAATATATGGGAAATAGCTGAAATAGCTAAAAATTCTCCTATTGAAACAGAAATATTTATTCATGGAGCTATGTGTATGGCTGTTTCTGGAAGATGTTTTTTAAGCTATGGTTTATATGGTAAAAGTGCCAATTGCGGGGAATGTTTACAACCTTGTAGAAAAAAATGGACATTAAATATGGCACAAGATAATGATTCTGATTTTTTTTATGAAGATGATAATAATTCTTCTTTTATTTTAGAAACAATTCCAGATTCTGAAATTGAATTTGAAGAAGATTATCTTCTTAATCCAAATGCTAATAGTATACAAGGGGTTGTATCTTCTAAAACTAATTTTATTTCTCCTAATGATTTAGCAATGATTGATTATATTCCTCAATTATTAGCTACTGGAGTAGATGCTTTTAAGATAGAAGGTCGTGCAAGAGGGGCAGATTATGTATCTGCAGTAACTAGGGTTTATAGAGAAGCTATTGATGCAGTTGAAAATGGACTTTTTATTTATAAAGATAGTTGGATTGAAGATTTAGAAAAAGTTTTTAATCGTGGTTTTGATACTGGTTTTTATTTTCATCGTCCTCATGAAATAAGTAGTGAAAACCAAGCACAATACACTAAAAAAGATATTGCTAAAGTTGTTAATTATTATTCTAAAATTGGAGTAGCTGAACTTCAAATATGGGATGATCTAACTGTTGGTGATGAGTTACTGATTCAAGGAAAAACTACAGGTTCTATTACTCAAACAATAGAATCTATGGAAATAAATGGAGAATTTGTTGAATTTGCAAAGAAGAATCAGAATGTAGCTATAGCTATTGATGAAAAAGTTAGACCAAATGATTTTGTTTATAAGCTTATTAAAAGAGATAATATTCAAAAATAATTGTTTATATTGTTATAATTTTTTATTTTTTATAAATTTTTTATATTTACTTTTTTTATCTTTGTTTTTTATTTTTTAATTTATTTTCCATTTTTTAATCTAATAATCTAAATTTTTTTAAATATTAATTCTTTTTTATATTTTTATATTTTTATAGCTTTTTTAATTTATTTATTTAAATCAATAAATTTAAATATTAATAAAATCATATTATTCATGAATATATCTTTTAATATTAGAAATATCTTAATATAAAATTGTGATAGGTGCTTTATATGATTAAAATCGAAGATGCAATGGAAACAAATGTGTTAGTCCTCAATAAAGAAGATCAAATCACTGATGCAGCGAGATTGTTTGTTGAAAATGGTATTAGTGGAGCTCCAGTTGTAGACAATGACAAAATTGTTGGAATTCTTAGTGAAGGGGATATTATGAAACTCTTAGATGTTCATACTCCAAATCTGAACCTTATTCTTCCTTCTCCTCTCGATGTTTTTGAAATGCCTGTTAGAATGAAACAGGAGTATGATGAAAATGTTGAAGGGATAAAAAAAGCTTCTTTAACTCTTGTTAAAGATATTATGATTACTTCTGTTGTTACTATCCATCCTAATGATGATATTTCTGATGCAGCTATTATTATGGATAAAGAAGATATTAAACGTATTCCTGTTGTTGATGATGAAAACAATTTAATTGGAATCGTTAGTAGAGGAGATATTATTAAATCTTTAGTCAATTATAAAGAAGAATAATTAATAATTCTATTATTTTTATAATTTTCTTTTTTATTTAAATTTTATTTCTATTGTTCAATTATATGTTATATTGTTAATGTTTTTGTACTAATATTATTACTATTGCTATTATATTGCTTGTCTATTATTATGGATTGTCTTTTACTATTAGTATTACTTGTTATAATATTTTGATGATTTCTATTTATTATTTATTATTTATAATTTCAACTTTGATGTTTTATTGGTGAATTAATGTCTAAAACTAAAAGAATAGCTATTTATGGAAAAGGTGGAATTGGAAAATCTACAACTGTAGCTAATATAGCTGCTTCATTTGCTAATGATGGTAAAAATGTTATTGTTATTGGTTGTGATCCAAAAGCTGATACTACTCGTACACTTTATGGTAAAAGGCTTCCTACTATTCTTAATACAATTAAAGAGAAAAGAAATCCAGAACTTGATGAAATTCTCTTTTCTGGCTATGCTGGTGTTCTTTGTACTGAAAGTGGTGGTCCTGAACCAGGAGTTGGTTGTGCTGGTCGTGGAGTTATAGTAGCTATGAAACTTTTAGATAAACTAGGGGCCTTTGAAAATAATTTTGATGTTATTATTTATGATGTTTTAGGGGATGTTGTTTGTGGAGGGTTTGCTGTTCCACTTAAGGAAGATTATGCTGATGAAGTTTATATAGTTTCTTCTGGAGAATATATGTCTCTTTATGCAGCTAATAACATTTCTAAAGGGATAAAAAAGTTAAAAGGAAATCTGTCTGGAATAATTTGTAATTGTAAAGGAACTGAAAATGAAGAAAAAATTGTCGATTCTTTTGCTGAAAGAATCGGTTCTAAAGTTATTGGAACTATAAAAAGAAGCCAGTTAATCCAATCTTCAGAACTTGAAGCTAAAACTGTGGTTGAAAAGTTTCCAGATTCTATTGAAACACAAGATTATGAAAAATTAGCTAATTCCATATGGAATAATCAATTCACATCTTCTCTCAACCCTATGGATGATGAAGAATTTGAAAATTTCTTTAAAAAGTTTATTGTTTGATTTATATTATTATATTAGCTATTGGAAATAAGCTATAATTAATTTAGCTGTTTTTTATTTTTATTATTTATATTATTAGTATACTATTATTTTTTTATATTATTCATATTAATTATTTATTATTATACATTGTTTATTATTTATTCATTTTATTCATTTCATTTAATTATTAATTATATTAATTTTAAATTTTTTCATGATTATTTTTATTTTTTCTTAAGTTATATATTAATCTTATTTTGTTATATTGTTTATATTTACTTATATTGTTTATATTTATCATTGATATATTTTATATATAGTAAAATTTATATGCTAATTTTTTTATATTATTATTTGTAATTATTAATAATTATTATATTTTTAATAATAAATTAAAGAACATTTAGGATGAGGGATGAACTTTAAATTTAATTTATGAGTAGTATTTAAATTATTGGTGTTGTTTATGAAAATTTTAATGGTTTATCCTGCTTTTGAATCTTGGTATTTAAATATTTATAAAAAATTAATGAACATTAATAATGAAAATGTTGGAACTCATCATGGAATTGGTTATATAATTAAATATGCAAAAGAAAAAGGAGAGACTGTAGATTTTATAGATTTGAGATTAATCTCGAAAAATGAGTTTAAAGAGATTGTAAAAAGCTATGATTTAGTTGGTTACAGCATTATATCTATGAATTATAAAAATGCAATTAAATATATCCGTATAAATAAAAAAATTAATAAAGATGTTACTATTGTAGTTGGAGGGGTTGATCCAAATGCAGATACTAAAAAATATGAGGAAAATCCATTAATTGACCATATAATTCTTGGTGAAGGTGAAATATCTTTTTTAGAGCTCATAAAATCTAAAAAAGAAGGGAAAAAATTGGAAAAGATTATAGTTGGTAAAAAAATAGAAAATTTAAATAGTTTAGGTTTTATTGATAGGGATAGTCTACCATTTGATAATCCACCTAGCGCTATATTTAAAGAACCTCATTTTACTATATTAGCTTCACGTGTATGTCTCTATAACTGTAAATTCTGTCAACCAGTATCACGAGAGATGTTTGGTAAAAAAATTAGATCAAGATCTCCTGACCATGTTGTAAAAGAGTTAGTTTTTTTAAAAGAAAAATATGGGCTAGGTTCTTATTATTTCATGGATGATAATGTACTACAAGATAGGCAATGGACAGTTGAATTTATTTCATGTCTTAAAAAACATGGAATTAATGTTAATTTTTCAATTAATGGAAGAGCTAATAACATAGTTAAAAATCAAGATTTAATAAAAGAACTTCGTGAAGTTGGTCTTACTACTGTATTTATTGGATTAGAATCAGGATCTGACAAAATATTAAAATATTTGAATAAAGGAACAACTGTTAATTTAAATAAAAGTGCTCTTAAGATACTAAATGAAAATAATATTAATGTTTCTTCGATTTTCATGTTTGGATTTTCAGCTGAAAAAAAGGAAGATTATCATTTAACTGAAAAGTTCATTAAAGAAAATGATTTGGATTTTTATGCTATATTTTCATTTGTACCTTTTCCAGGAAATTACTTGAATTTAGAATATAAAGAAAAAAATCTTCTTTTTCCTGGTGCTGAAAATGCTGACATTGTTTTTCATAGACCTAGAGTAAAAGGGGTTAATTATTATTATATTGCATTTATGGATTTAAAATTATGTATGAGATTACAAAATAACTTTTTTAATAAAATAATGAAGATTATATCTTTTATTTTTAATATAATTATTATTTCATATTTTTACATTGTTTATTCAATAAAAAGAGTTTGGGGTTTTTATTCATGAAAATTTCAGTTTTTATTAATACTCTTAATGAAGAAGAAAATATTAAAGATTGTTTAGAAACAATAAAATGGGCTGATGAAATAATAATAGTCGATATGTATAGTGAAGACAAGACAGTAGATATCGCAAAAAATTATACTGATAAAATCTATTATTTTGAAAGATGTGGATATGCAGATCCAGCAAGACAGTTTGCCCTTGAAAAATGTTCTAATAAGTGGATTTTATTGATTGATGCAGATATGAGAGTACCTCTTAAACTTAAAAATAAATTTGATGAAATTATGAGAGAAGATGATGCTGATGTTGTTTATGTTCCTTTAAAATATTATTATCATGGAAAATTATTACATAATTATTTAGTTCCTGATGTAAATGGTATTAAGTATAATTATCATCTCGCTTTTTTTAAAAAAGATCATATAACTTTTAATTCTAAGATTCATGCTTTTTATAATATTATTCCTAATTCTAAGATTTTAAAATTGAAAAATTTTGAATTTGGCTTGTTACACCTTGATACACATTCTTTTGAAAAAAATTTAATTAAATTAGATAGATATTCTCAGATTGAAATAGAAAATTCATTAAAAAATATCAAAAGTATAAGAAGTAATGTTAATATTATATATTTTTTTATATTATTTTTAAAAGAATTCTTTTTATTAAATATATACAGAAAAAATTCTTCAATGAATTTATTATTTATTATTTATCAGCTTCATTATCATGTTTTAATAAAATCAAAGCATGAAATTTATAAAGAATTCGATAGTTTGGATTTTTCAAAAGAAATCAAAACAAAATACACTGATGTATCAAATGAAGTTATTAGTGAATATAATTATGATTAATTTGTTTAATTACTAGTAAATATTTAAATATTTTAATTCATTTTATATTTATTTTAT
>NZ_JAHLZE010000012.1 GCF_020148105.1 Methanobrevibacter sp. TMH8 | reverse complement strand
TTACTTCGTTTAACTTTAATTAAACGAAGAAAGAAAAAAACAAAATTTACAAATCGAATTTGTAATATGCTTTTTACTTAATATAGTCTAAGATGTAATAGTATATAAATATAATGGTTTTGTAATAAATATTTTCCAGTTAAGATATAGACATGAAAACCAAAAACAAGAACAAGTCTATAAAAAAATTAATTTTAAAAATATATGAAAAATATATGAAAAGTATAAAAAATTAAATGATTAGTGGAAAAGTTTATATACTTTGTTTTTTAAATAGTTGATATGCTATGGTTCCGTGGTCTAGGGGTATGATATCTCGCTTACAACGAGAGGATCGTGAGTTCGAATCTCGCCGGAACCACTTTTTTTATTTATTTTAAATTATAGATTTCATTTATTTGTTTTATATATAATTACTTCAATAAAATTAGAAAACTCTTTTTTAAATCTTTTTTATATATAATTTATAGCTATTTTTTTCTTAAATATTTAAAATTAATAGCTATTAAAAAATAAAAATAAAATATAATAAAATATATAATACTAAAAATTAGCAATTTAAATATAGAAAATATAATAGAAGAAAAACTAAAAAAATATATGATTTATAATATTATAATAAAATTATCATTATTATAAGGATTACCAGTGAAACAAAAAATACTGTAGTTCCTTTTACAAGAACAGCTGTACCGTCCCTATCTAAAGATAATACAAGACCATATGACAATACTAATGAAGCAAGTATTTTAACTAATCCAGTAATTCCTCTAGAAGCTCCTGAAACTACACCTATTAAAGTAGAAATTAGATAAGATATAGCTACAACCAAAATAATTAAAACAATCGTATTATTTAATATAGGTTTGAGCCTTTCACTAAGAGGAGGGCCTTGTTTTTTGGGTTTTTGATTAGCTAAGTTGGATTTATTACTCTGTGCTCTAGGAGAAGATCCAAGATTAGATTTTGAACCATATTTTCCAAGCCCTGAGCTACTTTTTCCAGAAATATAAGTGGCATCATCAGAATAAATATCATTAGATCCATAAGATGAATAATTTTGATCATCACCATCAGAATTATCAGAATATGCACCATAATCAGATTCTGGGCTAAAGCCTGAATTAAAATCATTATTTTTATATTCTTCAACGTAAGAGTTATTAGTAGAATCTTTAGTTTTAGAAAATTTTTTAGCTAAAATCATTAGATTATCTCTATCTACAAGCTTGATATTCTTTCTAGAAGCATAATTTCTAGCTTGAGATGAAAAATTAGAACTGGATACAACAGCAACTTTAGAAGCTTTTAGATTTCTTCCAACCATTTCCATTTCTTTTAAAATATCGATTCCAACTTCCCATTGCTTGTCATAATTTTTACAGGCTACAACAACTCCAAAGTCCCCCATTATTGTTGGTAAGACTCCGTATATGTCGATGATCTTTTGAGATGTTTTAAACTCTTTATAGACTTTAAAACCAGACTCTTCCATGACTTTAGCAATGAAATTAACAAGCTGTTGCTTTTCCACAATTTCACCCAATAAATTTCTAATCTATTAACTTATTATAGTTAATATAACTTATAATGTATAACTATTGTATCTTCTTATTAATATACTTTAATTTATTGATATAATTTAAAAACTTAGAATTATTGAAAAAAATAATAGTAATTAATCTATTAAAAATAGTTCACCATGAGTAAAAATTATATAAAAAAAAATAAGATAAAAAATCTAGTTATATTTTAATAACTGAATAATTAACTTAAATATTAAGTTAATAAATAGTTAAATGAGCAGCCAAATAGATAATTAATAGCTGATAATTAATTGATAGTTAGCTGAATAATTGAAATTAATAATAAAATATAACCAATTACAATGAAATGGAAATATTATTTTAAATTAAGATCTTTTAATAATCTATCTCTTTCAGAGCGAAGACTATCTAAAAGTTCTTCATCAGTACAACCTTCTTTTTCTAAATATGCAATTGTTGTCGTAATAGCTGACAAATTAGATTCTAATTGATTAATAGGCATTTAAACATTCCTTTTGAAATTTGAGTTTAATATTTAATTTATCTTGAATATATTTTCATATCTCATGAAACTTGAATAATTTCATATTCAATTAAAATTTAGTCAAATTTTAATTTCTTAGATTTAATTTCTTTAATTATGAATATTTTATTAATTCTTATATTTAATATTTTCACTTTATAGAACAAAAATTAGAAAATTTATCATATATTTAAATTTTAATAGAAAAATCAATTTCAGGATAAAATTAAGAATAATTTAATTAAAATAAATATAAAATAAATAAAATAAAATAAAATGGATAAATTGAATGAATTAAACAAATTAAATAAATAAAATAAATTGAATAAATTAAACAAATTAAAATTAAATATAAAAATATTAATTATTAAATATTAATTATCAATTAATATGGTTATTATTATGATATTATAGAAAATTACTTATAAATAATACAATATAATTATATATTAATGAACAATCAAAAATTTATTAATTATTAATAAATATATAATTGATAAATTATTGATAAACTTCAATTATTAAAATATAAATAATATAACAAACAATCAAAAATATAATAAATTAATTATTTAACAATTATACTTCATGCATGAAAAATAGTTCTAGCTTTAATCAATATAGGTGAATATTATGGAAAATAATAATAATAATTTTCAAGTTAATAAACAATTCGCAGACTTTAAAGGAAAAGATGTCTTAATAGGTCTTAAAAATTGGGAAGAATTCGAAGGAAAAATAATAGCTATTGACAACTTTTTAAATACTGTTTTAGAAATAGATGATGGTTTAAAAGTTGTTAAAGGAGGAAAAATAGCTTTTATATCCATTAAAGAATAATTATTTATTTTTATTTTCATTAAAAACTTTTTTTATATAAAAATAGGCCATTATAAAGTCATTATTAATCAACTTTAATGCCTAAAATATCTTCTTTTCTATTATAAACATCTTTAGCTATTTCAGCACTACCAAATGCTCCAGATGTGCTTGGAAGAATAACTATTTTAAATTTATTTTTCAAATATTTATTAAGAGATTTTTCAAAATCAACTGGAAACTTCATTGAACCAATAGATCCAGTTAAAACAACACCTTCAAGAGTATTGTTAGCTATACCAGCTAATCCTATTATCTCCATAGCTACTGTAAAAACCATAGTATCAATAGCTAATTTTGCATTTTTATCATATTCTTTGTAATTATTAAGAAGTGTATCCTTCATGAAAGCTACTTTATCATTAATATTAGCTATTTTTACAGCTCCAGCTGTTGAAAATGCCTCGTTAGCTGTAATTTCACCTTCATCAATTTTTCTAATCATTTCTAAATCAATTGGTCCATGTACAACACCCATAGCACCAATACAAGCATCAATAGCTCCTCTTATTGTTCCATCTTCAATTAGTATGTTTACACTGTTGGAACTGATATCAGCTACAATCATATTTTCCCATTTAGTAGCAAGAAATGCATTATAGCAAATACTTACTTTTTCTGAACTTGCTTGATGAGAGTATGCAGCTCTAAATAATGGGTCAAGAGAAGGAGAATCTTTATGAAGGCCGGGAATAACAATTGTTGGAATGCCTGATTTTTCAATTTCTGTATAAACTGAAGTTCCACCACCAGTGATTTTTCCAGCACCCTCAATAGATAAAATTCCTCGATTTTTAACCTTTTCTATTGGTAAAATTGAGGTGATTCCGTCGCCCATTCCATATGTAATAGCCATTAGCTTGATTTCATCAAGATTAACTATTTTTGATAATTCATCAATAGCTGAAACTTTTCCAGCTTTAGTATCTTCACGGTCTATTTTAAAACTCTCAATTGATTCGCCATTATCTGACATGATTCCAAATGTAATTCCTGTAGTTCCATGATCCATTCCTACAAATACCACTGCTTTCACCTTATACAATTAACATAAGTTTAAATATAATATAAGCCACAATAATTCAACAGATAATATATGATATGATAATTAATATAATATTTTACTATATTATATAATATTATAATAATGATATATAATAATATAGAAAAAATAGAGTAAAATAGAATATTATAGAATATAAAAAAGTTATAACAATAAAATAAAAAAAGTAGTTATTGGTACAGCAACCAACTTATATTCTTCAAAAATTATTTAAATAAGTAATTTAAGAATTAATAGGATAGCTATTTCAATTTCAAGAAAATAGTTATTTAAAATATGAATACTAAACAACATTACTCTCAATTTCATAGTATCACCTCCCCAGATTCTAAAAAGAGAAGGCTCATTGGTTACTGTAAGGAGTCTTCCCAATTAAAAAATGATCAACGACTATTTTTATAAGTTGGTGATACTGTTAATATTACTATATTTTTTATAACATATAAATATTACTATAATCATATTTTTTATTATAGTATTAAAAATAGAAAAATATATATAAAATGAATACTAATAACATAGTATACTGTAAGGAGTCAGAGGTTTTATTGAATTAAAAAAATTCATTCATTTCATATGAATTAAAAGAATTTTTATTCAATTAACCTCCATCCGTTTTTTATTTTTTTTGACTGCAATTAGTTCAGCTACACATATTATTTTAAATTTATTGAATACAATAACTTCTGCTTTCTATAATTTACTTTTAAAATTTCAATAATATCTTTATAGAAATACTTTTTTACTGTTTGTTTTTTTGAATTTGTTATATTTTTTCTTTAAATAAATTTTATAATTGAAATTATATGTAGAATATTTAAAAAAATTTTAAAGACAAAAAATAAATTAAAAATAATTAAAAATAGAAATAAAAAGAAATGAAATAAAAAGAAATTAAAAATAATTAAAAATAGAAATAAATAAAAATAAAGCTAATAAAAGCTTATTTCTTTTTAGATTTATTAAAATTTACAACTACAACTTTATCTTCTTTTTCTTTAGACTTTTTTTCTAATCCACAAGCTTTTCTGAGCTTTGAACCAACTTGTTCGATTTTCTTTTCGTCTTCGAGGTCTCTCATTCTATTGAGCATTGGCATTTTAGCTGTAGATTCAAGTGCCCATTCTTTAGTGAATTTACCTTTTTGAATTTCAGATAAAATCTTTTTCATTTCTTGTTTTGAATCTTCATTGATAATTCTATGTCTTCTACTTAATCCACCGAATTCAGCTGTGTTACTTACATCGTGCCACATTCCACCGAATCCTTTTTCATAAATAAGGTCGACTATGAGTTTTAATTCATGACAAGTTTCAAAGTAAGCAATTTCTGGTTGATAACCTGCTTCAACAAGGGTTGTAAAACCTGCATCGATAAGTTCAGTGACTCCTCCACAGAGAATAGCTTGTTCACCAAAGAGATCGGTTTCAGTTTCTTCTCTGAAAGTAGTTTCAAGAATTCCTGCTCTAGATAATCCACAAGCTTTACACATAGCTTGAGCTATATCTTTTGCATCACCAGTTGCATCTTGTTCAACAGCAAAAAGTCCAGGAATTCCAAATCCTTCAAGATAAGTTCTTCTAACCATAGAACCTGGTCCTTTAGGAGCTATCATTGTAACATTTACATTTTCTGGAGCTTTTATGTATTTAAAGTGAATATTATATCCATGAGAAAAAGATAAAGTATTACCTGCTTCTACATAAGGAGCTATTGATTTTTCATATACATCTCCTTGGATTTCATCAGGCAAAAGAATATGGATTATGTCAGCTTCTTTCGCTGCATCTTCAATAGTTCTAACATCCATTCCATCATCTTTAGCTTTTTGCCAAGATGCTCCTCCTTCACGTAGCCCAACAATAACTTTTATACCACTATCAGACATATTTTGAGATTGACCCATTCCTTGGCTACCATAACCTATAACAGCTACAGTTTTATTAGCTAAAGCTTTAATGTCAACATCTTTGTCATAATACATTTTCATTTGAAATTCTCCTTAATCATTTAAGTAGTAAATAAAATTATAAATTTTTATTTTTGTATTAAATAATAGCTATGTAAATTACTATTACTTGATTTTATAAAAAATTTATCAAATTGTAATTATAAATTTTTTATCATATATAATTAACCATAGCCAGTATTAATCATATTAAATTTAGTATCTATTATAAAATAATTAAAAAAAAATAATATAAAAAATATAATGATACTATAAAAAATTAAAAAATTGAAAATATTAAAAACATTTAGCAATAATTAAAAAAATTAAAAATTATAAAAATTATGAAAATATTAAAAAATTAAAAATTATTTTAAGTGTCATGACAATTGTTGCAATGACAACTTTATATATTATGAATTTAATAAATTATAACATAAAGCTAAAGATTTAAAATTTCAAAATATATTTTCATTTAACGATGAAAGATGATAATATGGACAAGATAGAAAAATTGTGCAATAGTGATAGTAAAGATATTCCATTAACTGCATTAATATCAATTATATATAGATCCCATAGAGTCTATTTAAATAATGAAATAGATAATTTAGAGCTAAGTGCTGGACAGATTCCAGTTTTGATTGAACTTTTAAAAATAGAAAATAGTTCTCAAGAGGAATTATCTGATCGTCTTTGTATTGATAAAGGATCAATAGCAAGATCTCTTAAAAAAATGGAAGATGTGAAAATTATAAAAAGAGAATTTTCAGAAGAAAATAGAAGAAAATACAATATTTCCTTAACCAATAAAGGGAAAAAAGTAGGTCTGAAAATAAAAGAAATAGATAGCAAGTGGGAAAAGCTAATTTGTGAAGAATTATCTTCAATTAATAAAGGAGAATTTAAGGAAAATCTAAAAAATCTTTCTATAAAAGCTTTAAATTTATCAAAAAATATAAATGAATAAATAATATTCAATATTACATACTCAATATAAGATTACAGGGAAATTATGAGAGATGATGAAGTAAATAATAAAAATAATAATATAAATAGTGAAAATAAAGAAAATAAAAAAGAAAATAAAAATTACAACATCGATATAGTAACAGGGGATCCTAAAAAAGCTATTAAAAAGTTATCATGGCCTATTATGGTATCTATGTTTGTAACATTTGCTTACAACTTAGCTGACACAGTTTGGGTAGCTGGGCTTGGGACAGAATCATTAGCAGCTCTTGGATTCTTTATGCCAATATTTTTAATAATAATTGGTCTTGGAAATGGTATTGGTGTTGGTACTAACTCATTAATTGCTAGATCTATAGGAGCTAATGATAAAAAAACAGCTGATAATGCAGCTGTTCATGGTATCTTAATAACAGTGGTTATTTCCATAATTGCACCAATAATAATGATATTCTTTTTGAATGATTTATTACTTTTAATGGGTGCAGGATCAGTAGCTCCACTTACATCAGAATATGCTACAATAATATTGATTGGTCTTATTACTCTACTTCTTCCATCTGTAGGAGCTAGTATCCTTAGGTCTGAAGGAGATGTAAATAGAGCTATGAATGTAATGATAATTACAGCTATTTTAAATATAATTCTTGATCCAATTTTTATTTACATTTTAAACCTTGGTTTAAGAGGAGCAGCTTATGCAACAATCATTTCATCATTAATATCAGTTATAATAATATTTTATTGGCTTCTTGTTAAAAAAGATACATATTTAGATGTTTCAATTAAAGAATTCAGCTGGAGTCCAAAAATTGTTAAAGATATAATATCCATAGCTATACCATCTACATCTGAAACTATTACATTTTCAATTGTTTCTCTTGTAATAAACTTCATATTGTCAGTAACATCTGGACCAATAGGAGTAGCTGTTTATACAGCAGGATGGAGAATTGTTAACTTAGCTATGATTCCACATATAGGATTAGGTACTGCAACACTAACTGTGGTGGGAGCAGCTTATGGTGCTAGAAAATTCAAAAAATTAATAGTTGCATATGATTATTCAATTAAACTAGGGTTAGCTATTTCAATAGTTGTTGGAGCTGTGATATTCATATTTGCACCACAAATATCAATGATTTTTAGTTATTCGGACTTAAATTTAATTCCAGCTATTTCAGACTTTTTAAGAATAGTATCTATATTTTGTATAGCTTTACCATTAGGAATACTTTCTTCTTCAACGTTCCAAGGTCTTGGTAAAGGATTCATATCATTATTCTTGACTGTTCAAAGAGCTTTAGTGTTTGAAATCATATTCATGTATATATTCGCATTTGTAATGAATATGGGCACAGCTGGAGTATGGTGGGGCTTATCTCTTGGAGGTTTAGTTGGTTACTTAATATGTTACCTTGTAACTAAATTATATCTTAGAGAAATAGATAAAGTTTATATTAGTCCAAGAAATTAAAAATGAAAATAAAAATAAAATTGAAAATTAAAATTTAAATATATAAAAAATGTATTAAATAGTGATTTATAAACTGTAAATCATTAAAATTTTTATATATTTAATATTTATTTTATTATAATTTATTACAAATTACTTATTAATAATTCAATCTATTAATTTTGATTTTAAAATTATTTTTATAATATTTTATTAAAATTTATTAAAATTTATTATAAATTATTATAATATTTTATTTATAAATTAAAAATTAAAAATTAAATCTTTAATAATTATTTTTTTAAATTTATACATAATTTTAAAGCTTCTTTTTTAAATTATATATTCAAATAAAATTATATAAATAAAATATATTAAAAAATTAGATAAAAATTTTATCAATAGAAAAATCTCATTCTACAATATAAAAATATATTTTATAATATATAAAAAATAATTATTAAAGATTTAATTTTTAATTGAAAATTTTTTCTACAATAGAAAATTCTATTCTACAATATATAAAAATGGAAAAAATATCTAAAATTTAAAACTAGTGTTGGATATTATCACTAATTTAACATATCTCTAATTTTGCAAATAGTCTTCCAATTTCTAGTAGTAGCTATATTATCTAATTTTGATTCAAAAAAATTATTATTAAATTTAGTTTTATGATATTTAGACTTGCACAATAAATAGACTATATCTCTATCTTTAGATATTGTAAACTCATCAACATTATCATCATTGCCAAGGTTGATAAATTCTTTAACTAATTTTTTAGAAAGTTTTTCATCAATTTTATTCTTAAAAATTGTAACATATAATTTTTCTATAGGATTATCATCAAAATAAGGATTATTTCCAATTAAAAAATCGATACCTTCTTTATTTTTTACAATAACTTCAACATAAAATCCAAAAAATTTTTCAATATTTTTAGAGATAGAATTAGCTATTTCCATAACAGCTAGGTCATTATAATTACTATCATTGTTATTTTCAAAAACAACATTACCACTACGAAGATAAGTTTTAGGACTACTAAATCCCATATCTAAAAAAATATTTTTTAATACATCCATTGGAATCAATTTATTTTTACCTACATTGATTCCTCTAAGAAAAGCTACATATTTCATTGTTAAACCTGTGAATAATAATTTATAATGTAAATAACTCTATAAATTAAATATAAAATTTAAATATATAGATAAAAGTATAAATTAAAAGCTAAAAAACTAAAATAAAGATTAAAACAAAATCTAAAATAAAATCTAAAATAAAATCTAAAATAAAATATAAAATAAAATATAAAATAAATTCTAAAATAAAATCTAAATAACATTAAAATAAATGTAAAAAGATAAAAATCTAGAAAATAATTTTATAAAGATTTTAGTCTAACCACTTATTTAAAGAATCCAAATTAGAAGTAAAATCCATTGAAAGTGGAGTTAAAGTTGGTACTTTAAGAGTTTTAAGAGCATGACCATCAGAACCTTCATTATCTCCTTTAAACGGAGTTCCATCAATCCAATAATAAGGTTTTCCACGAGGATCAAATCTCATTTCAATATGAGGATTATACATTCTCTCTCCAAGAGTAGTAATAGCTATTTCATCACTATTTGGGTGTGAAGGAATATTGAGATTTAGTAAGTCTATTCCATCTGGCAATCCTTTATCAACTACTTTTTTAGATACTTTTTTTAGAATTTCTTTTGCAAAGCTATAATCTATATCAACATGCCCATCTTCAAACTTAATATCTCCTCTTGAAACTTGAAGTGAAACAGCTATTGTTGGAATTCCATATGAAGCCGCTTCCATAGCTGCACCGATAGTTCCAGAAGTAGTAAGCTCACCTTTTCCAATATTTTCCCCAGTGTTTATACCAGCAATTGCTAGTGTAGGTTGTTCTTCCATAAGTTCAAAAATTCCAAGGGTTACAGCATCAGTAGGTGTTCCAGAAACTGAAAAACCCCTACTTCCATCTTTTAATTGAACTCCAGCAATTCTAAGAGGTTCAAAAAGAGTGAGGGCTCGGCCAATTCCACTTTGTTGACTGGATGGAGCAACTACAGTCACATGCCCCAAATCTTCAACTGCTTCCTTAGCAGCAAGAATTCCAGAGGAGTTAATTCCATCATCATTACTAATTAAAATCTTCATATTATATGTTTTGTAATTTGTTTATAAAATAAATTTGTATTTGAATAAATTATATATTAATTATGTTTAAAAAATAAAAAAATAAAAAGAAATAATAAAAATACTAAATCTTTAACCCTAAAGATTACAAATTTAGTAAAATATATATAACATAACAATAGTAATATTAACTATATGCTAAAAAATAAACACAAAATTATTGATGCAGTATTTGCATTGTCACTCCAAAATGGGTTTGATAATGTATCAATGAAACAAATTCAAAAAGCATCAGGACTTTCTGCAGGAACAATATATTATCATTTCAAAAATAAAGACGAAATATTAGAATATATGATTGAAAAATATCTTATTGATTCTCTAAATAATTTAAAAGAAAATGTGAGTAATTTTAATGGCTCTTTCATTGAAAAAATAGAATTTATTTTCAATTATAAAAATAATAGCTTTGTTACAAAAAATGAAGAGCCTCCAAAAAACTCAACTAAGATTCATTTTGATCATAAAGACTATTTCTTACTACTTAGAAGTATGTATCATCAACATCCTGAAATTAGACATGTATTTTATAAATTATCTGATGATTTATATGAATTTTATTATGAACTATTTCAAGAAGCTGTTAAAAATAAAGAAATAAGAGATGATATTGATATTAGAAATCTGGTTATATTTATTCAAACAAGTTTAAAAGGATATATAGATTTATGGATATATCAACGTAACTTTTCATTTGAAGAGCTTGTGAACTCCAATATACAATTAATTTGGGAAGCAGTTAAAAAACAATAATCTCATTATATTAATCTAATTCATCTAATAAAATTATTATTATAAATTATTATAATATCAAAATTATATATCAAATAATTATCAATTTCTAATTTTATCTGGAATTTTATCTCTAATTTTTATTTTTCAATTAATATTATAAATTAATCCCAATATATTCTTCCCAATTATTAGTTATACTTGATTAAAATGGGTTTTCTCTTGCAATAGCTGTTGGTCCAGTTCTAACTATCTTTTTGATTCCAAAGTTTTGTAATAGAGATATAAGTGCATTAATTTTATTAGGATCCCCAGTTATTTCAATAGTAAGAGTAGAAGGTCCGATATCAATAATTTTTCCTCTAAAAATATTGGCATGTTGTATTATTTCAGATCTTTTTTGTTCATTATCAGCTTTTACTTTAATAAGTGCCAATTCTCTTTTTACAGAGTGATTAGGATCTAAATCAACAACTTTTACAACATCGATTAACTTGTTTAGTTGTTTTGTTATTTGTTCCAGAACCTTTTCATCACCTTTAGAAATTATGACCATTGCAGCTAATCCTTTAGTTTCAGATTCTCCAACGGTGATACTTTCAATATTGAATCCTCTTCTTGTAAAAAGACTTGATACTTTTTGAAGTACCCCAGGTTTATTTTCCACTAATGTACTGATTACATGGCTTTTAAGTTCATTATCTTTATCTTGTTTCTTATTTTTGTAGGAAGTCATCTAATCACCACCTTTTTTATCAGCAATAGTGTCAAATGTATCATTTTTCCCATTGATAATATTAGTTACATCATTTTCTATCTTATATTCTCCAAGAATGTCAGTAATTCCACAACCTGGAGGAACCATAGGAAGTTCTTCGTCCTTATCAATGACAATATCTAAAAGTATAGCTTCACCATCTTTCTTTGCAGCTTTAATAGCTTTTTCAGTTTCTCCAAGATCAGTAATTCTTTCAGCATTAATTCCAAATGATTCAGCTAGCTTAATAAAATCAGGAGTTTGACCTAGGTCAGTATGAGAAAGTCTTTTTTCATAAAAAAGATTTTGCCATTGATAAACCATTCCAAGCTTTCTATTATTGAAAAGACAAATAGTTATTGGTATATCATAGTCTTTAATAGTAGCTAAATCTTGACAAACCATTAAAAATCCACCATCACCAGTAACAGCAACAACATCATTGTCTGGCATTGCTACTTTAGCCCCAATAGCTGATGGGAAACCAAAGCCCATTGTACCAAGGCCACCAGAACTTATAAATTTCCTTGGTTTAACTGTATCAAAGAAATGCGCCATCCACATTTGATGTTGACCAACATCAGTAGTTATAATAGAATCTTCACCTAATGCATTAGATATCTCTTTAATAACTTGTTGTGGTTTAAGAGGGATTTCATCATAAGTTAATCTTGGAATGCAACTCTTTTTAAACATTAAAGAATCTTCATACCATTGAATAGACATTTTATTAATAGCTTCCATGTCTAAGCCTTTAATATATTTAATTAATGAATTTAAAACTTGTTTTGCATCTCCAACTATTGGAACATCAACATCAACATTTTTTCCAATTTCAGCAGGATCTATATCAATATGGATAATATCTGCATTTTTTGCAAAATCTTCAATTTTTCCAGTAGTTCTATCTGAAAATCTGCAGCCAATAGCTATTAAACAATCACTTTCATCTACAGATAGATTAGCTACTTTTCTTCCATGCATTCCTAGCATTCCAATATATGCATCTTCATCTTCAGGAAAAGACCCTTTTCCAAGAAGTGTTGTGGCAACAGGAGCTTGAATAAGATTTGAAAACTCTTTTAATTCTTTTGAAGCTCCAGAGAGAATAACTCCTCCTCCAGCTAATATTACTGGTTTTGAAGCCTTTGATATTAATTTTGAAGCTTTTTTAATCTGTCTAGGATTCCCTTTTACAGTTGGATTATAACCAGGAATTGAAATAGTTAAATTTTCATAGGTATCTAAATTACCAATTTTATCATTAAGCTCACTTTCTTGAACATTTTTTGGAACATCAATAACTACAGGACCGGGTCGACCAGTTTTAGCTATTTCGAAACTTGAATTAATCATTGCAGGAATATCATTAGGATCTTTTGGTTGATAAGCATGTTTTGTAATAGGCATAGCTATTCCGAGCATATCAACTTCTTGAAAAGCATCATTACCAATAAGATGTGTTGGAACTTGTCCAGTGATAGCTATAATTGGAGAAGAATCCATATATGCTGTAGCTATTCCAGTGACCAAATTAGTTGCACCTGGTCCAGAAGTAGCTATACAAACTCCGACTTTTCCACTAGCTCTAGCAAATCCATCTGCAGCATGAGATGCAGTTTGTTCATGTCTCACCAAAATATGATTCAAATCAGAATTATAAATCATATCATATAGAGGAAGTACTTGACCTCCTGGATACCCGAAGACTGTGTCTGCACCTTGTTCAATAAGAGCTTTTATTATAGCTTCTCCACCTTTCATTTCAACACCTAATTTTTAAAAAAATTACTTTTTATACTTTTATAAATTATTATCTTTTATAAATTATTTTTTACTTTTTATGCTTTTTATATTTTTATATTTTTGTAATTATTACTTTTAATTTATGGTTGTAATTAATTACTTGAAATTATCTTACATGAATTATTTATTTGAAATTATTTACTGTAATTATTACATTTTAAATTAATCAAATATTAATAATTATATTTTAAATTAATAAGTTAAATACTAAATGAATTAATAATCTAATATTTAAATAAATTTAATAGATCATAAGAACTTAAATAAACTAAATAAACTAAATAAACTAATAAATCTAATAAATCTAATAAATTTAATAAATTTAATATTAAATAAATCTAATAAAATAATTAAATAATTGAATAATTGAATAATTGAATAATTAAAATTAATTAAATAATTATATATCTTAGGCATTATTTTAAATAATATTAATTTATTACAAATTACCTATCGAAAATAGAATTAATTATTATTTCTAGTATTTTTAGATATAAAATTATATAATAACTTAATAATTAATAATATATTATTATATAACTAAAGATTATATATAAGTTTAGTAATTAAAATTTAATAATTTAAAAAATTATAATGATATAATAAAAACATAATATATTATATATTTGGAGAGTTTGAGATGAAAGTCTTAGTTGTTGGAACTGGTGCAAGAGAAAATGCTATTTGTGAAGCATTAAAAGATGATTGTGAATTATATTCATATATGTCTAATAAAAATCCTGGAATAGCTAAAATAACAAGTTTTAAACAGGGAAATGAGGGAGAAATAGAAAAAGTAGCAGATTATGCAGTTGAGAAAGGAATTGATATAGCTGTAATCGGGCCAGAAGCACCTCTTGGAAAAGGAATTGTAGATGAATTAGAAAAAAATGGAATTAAGTGTGTTGGGCCAAATATAGAAGCAGCTAAAATTGAAACAGACAAATCATTTATGAGAAATCTTTTTGAAAAGTATGAAATTCCAGGATCATTAATTTATAAGGTATTCGACAACTATGCAGATATCGAAGCTTTCCTTGATGATTTTGATAGAGATTCTGTAATTAAACCAGTGGGATTAACTGGTGGAAAGGGAGTAAAAATTGTCGGTGAACATCTCAAAGACAATCAGGAAGCAAAAGAATATGCAAAAAAGGTTATGGATACTAAAATGGGAGGATTCCCCCAAGTAATTATTGAAGAAAGACTTATTGGAGAAGAATTCACAATACAAGCATTTTCTGATGGAGAACACCTTGCACCAATGCCAGCAGCTCAAGATCATCCATATGCTTTTGAAGGAGGAATAGGGCCAATTACAGGAGGAATGGGATCTTACTCTGATAAAAACGGTCTTCTTCCATTTTTATCTGAAGAAAATTATCAAAAAGCAGTCAAAATTATGGAAGAAACTATATCTGCAATAGCTAAAGAAGCAAAACCATACAAAGGAATTCTTTATGGTCAATTTATGCTAACTTCAGATGGCCCTCGTCTCATTGAATATAATGCAAGATTTGGAGATCCTGAAGCTATGAATGTTCTTCCACTTATGAAAACTCCAATGATAGAAGTTTGTCAATCTATTGTAGATGGAACACTTGACTCTGTAGAATTTGAACCAAAAGCATCAGTTTGTAAGTACATTGTCCCTGATGGTTATCCAGAAACAAAGTATGCAAACGAACCAATAGATGTAGATGAAGAAAAAATCAACTCTATTGGAGCAAAAGTTTTCTATGCAGCTGTTAATCAAAAAGAAGATGGTAAAATATATACTTCTTCTTCTCGTGCTCTTGGTATAGTTGGTATAGGTGATTCAATTAAAGAAAGTGAATCTATAGCTGAAGAAGCTTGTAAATATGTAAATGGAAACTTATATCACAGAAGAGATATTGGAACAGATGAATTAATTCAAAAAAGAATTGAGCATATGAAAGAAATTAATGGTTAAAGTTAATATACTAAGAGGAACAAAGATTATTTTTCTAAAAATAATATTTAAAAATAAATTTTAAAGTGTTTTCATGAACATTTTAATAAAAAATTAAATTAAAAACAAGGTAGGTAAAATGAATAGCCTATTATCAATTTGCGATATAAAAGACGAAGTTTCAGGAATATTAGAATTAGCTAAAGATTTTAAAGATGGAAAAATTGAAGGAAAACCTCTTAAAGATAAAAATTTAGCTATGATATTCCAAAAGTCTTCTACAAGAACAAGAGTATCTTTTGAAGTTGGAATGAATCAATTAGGTGGAAATTCCCTTTTTTTATCTAATGATGATATTCAAATGGGAAGAGGAGAACCTATTTCAGATACAGCTAAGGTACTAAGTAGATATGTTGATGGCATTATGATAAGAGCTATTGAACATGAGGATGTTGTAGAACTTGCAAAAGAAGCTGATGTCCCAATAATTAGTGGCCTTACAAATCTCGAACACCCTTGTCAAGCATTAGCAGATATGTTAACTGTAAAAGAACAATTCGGAAACTTTGAGGGTAAATTTGCTTATGTTGGAGATGGAAACAATGTTTGTAACTCATTACTTCTTATATGTGCTTCTCTTGGAATGGATATAGCTGTTGGTTGCCCTAAAGGTTATGAACCAAACCCTGATATTGTTAAAAAAGCTAATAAAATAGCTGAAAGAAATAATTCATATATTATTATTACAGAAGATGTAGAAGTTGCAGTAAAAAATGCTGTGACTGTATATACTGATGTTTGGGTTAGTATGGGTGATGAAAAACAAGAAGGAAAAAGAAGAAAAGTTTTCCGAAAATATCAAGTTAATGAAGAACTTATGAAATTAGCAAATAAAGATGCAATATTCATGCATTGTTTACCAGCTATACGAGGGGAAGAAGTAACAGCTGAAGTTATCGACAGCCCACAATCCGTAGTTATTGACCAAGCTGAAAATAGATTACATGCTCAAAAAGCTGTTCTTTATCATTTTTTAAAATAAATAGTCAATACTAGCTAATTTCGATTATTTTTTTATATATCATTATTATTGATTTTATATTAATCTATTAAATCTATATAATCTATTTAAATCTAATTTATATAATCTGATTACACTATAATCAAATTAATCTAAATAATCTAAATAATCTAAATAATCTAAATAATCTATTTAAATTTAATTTATATAATCTGTTTAATTTATATAAACTAGATAATTTATTATATAATTTATATAACTCTTATTTTATTACATTTTAACAGGAGCAGTTACACCTAATAACTCTAAACTATTTTTAATAGTTATTCTAGTTTTATCAACTAATAAAAGTCTAGCTGATTCAATTTCACAGCCAATTACTTGTTCTGATTTGTAAAATTTGTTGAAAGCACTTGCTAGGTCTTGAACATATTGAGCTATAGGGTGAACTCTCATAATATTAGCTGATTCTTCCACAACTATTGGAAATTTAGCTATTGTTCTAATAAGATCCATTTCAACTTCATTTGGAGTCCAGGCACTTTCTATTTCATTTGTGTCAATAGCTAAACTTTCTTTATTTAAATCAAAATGGCCACATTTTTCAAGTAACTTACATGCACGAGCATGAGCATATTGTATAGAGGCACAACCTCGCTCAAAGCTAAGAGCTTCATCCCACTTAAATGTAATATGCTTTTCTGGGGAAATTTTTGAGATATAATATCTAATAGCTCCAATACCAATTTCTTCAGAAATTTTAGCTATTTCTTTATCATTTAAATCAATTCTTCTAGATATAACTTCTTTTTTTGCTCTATTGATTGCTTCTTCTACTAATTCATCGACAGAAATAAAAATTCCTCTTCTTGTTGACATTGAACCTTCTGGAAGTGTAATAAATTCGTAAAATATAACTTCTGGTGATTTTTCATTGAGAAGTTTAAGAGCTATACCTATTTGTTCAATAGCTAACTTATGATCAGAACCTAAAATATCAAGAACAAGATCTCCTTGCTCTGATTTCCAGCTATGATAAGCTAAATCTCTAGTTGAATAAAGTGAAGTTCCATCAGAACGTCTAAGAACTAATTCTTTTTCGATTCCAAAGTCTTCAAGATCTAAACATAAAACTTCATCTTCTTTAGTATGGCCACTAGCTATTAATCCATTTACAACTTTATCAACATTCCCATCTCTAACAAATCGTCCTTCCCAAACAAAATCATCATGTTTTATATTTAGTTTACCTAAAGTTTGTTTTACTCCTATTAAACAGTCATTTACAGCTTTTTGAAATATTTTATTAAGATTTTGATCTGAATTACTTTCATAAGCTTTAATTAAGTTGTTAACTTGAATTTTTTCATCTTCATTATCATTAATGTATTCATTAACTTTGAAATAAAGTTGACCTATTTGATGATCGATTTTATCATCAAAACCTATAGAATCATTATTAATAGATTGATTGTTAGTATAATTATCAATATAGTCTTTAGCTAATTTTTCATCAATAGAAAGTCCCAATTTTTCCATTCCAAAAACAATCATAGCTATTTGACGGCCCATATCATTAACATAATATTGAGTATCAACTTCATTCCCAGCTATTTTTAAAAGTCTTTTGAGAGAATCTCCTATAATAGCATTTCTTATATGGCCTATATGAAGAGGACCATTAGGATTTGCTGAAGTATGCTCTAAAACAACTTTTTTATTGGTTTTAGGTAGTTGTCCATAATTATTATCAACTGTTTCAAGTAGTTTTTTTGAAAAAATTTCATAATTAATAAAAAAGTTTATATACGGTCCTTTTCCTTCTACTTTCTCAAATATTTCAGGAATCTCAATTTTTTCCATGATTTTATTTGTGATATCCATTGGAGACATTTTTAACTCTTTAGCTAGTTGAAAAGATACCGTAGTAGCTAAATCTCCCATCTTTGGGTTTGGTGGAAATTCAAGTTTTATATCTTCTGGAGTTTCATATTCTAAGATTTTAAGAACATTTTTTATGGAATTTAAAGCATCGTTTTTGATTTCAAAGTACATATCTTCACCATACAATAATATTAAGAAAATAAATTAAAGCACCAATTTTAAGACAATGAATTAAATAAAATTAAGAACATTAAATAGATAATTTCATTAAAAATAGTACAATTAAATTAATAAAAAATATAAAAAATAATTAGTTTAAATAATTCAATAAATAAACTAATATTTAGACTAATTAAAGTCCTTTAAGCCATATCGTTATATAACCTATTTTAGGAATTATAAATGGCTGACCACCAATACTAATCACCCGTGACGTTATTTGCGACGGCGTTACTAGATAAGGATCGGGCGAAGGATTATTATCACCCTTTATAACATAATATTTACTTCCATTTACTTCTGTTATATTAATAATTCTATGTATAACAGGATTTGGGAACCATGCAGCATTGTAAACAACAATATCACCTACTTTTGCATTATTTGGATCAAATTCATGAATTCCAAGGAAGTCGGTTTTTTCAACTACGACTATGTCACCTCTATAGAATACAGGTTCCATACTTTCTGAAACAACAACATTCATGTGTTGAGCAAGAATAAGGCCTACAATGATTATTAATGCATAAATAGCTATCTCTTTCTTTGCTGACATTAAAAGCACCATCTTATAATAATTTAAAATAATAATTATTATAATTAAATTTTTATATTAATTATTTATATAAATTTTATTTTATAAAAATGTTTGTTGTTATATAAGATTAATAGTTAACAAATTATTCTAATAATTTAAGGAGAAAAGATACAATTAAAAATATCTATCTTAAAATAGCTCCTTTATCAGCTGAACTAACTGATTTTTGATAAATATTTAACCAACCTTTTAATTTTCTATCAGGAAGTTTTGCATTAGCTATTCTTTCCTTGATTTCATTATCAGAAAGTTCAACATTGATTTTTCTATTTTTAATATCAATTTCAATGATATCTCCATCGAGAAGAGCAGCTATAGGGCCACCACTTTTTGCTTCTGGAGATACATGACCAACACAAGGTCCACGTGTGCCTCCTGAAAAACGACCGTCTGTAATAAGAGCTACATTTTTAATTCCAAGACCCATTATAGCTGATGTTGGATTAAGCATTTCTCTCATACCTGGCCCTCCTTTTGGACCTTCACAACGAATAATTACAATATCTCCCTCAATGATTTTTCCATTGAAAATACCATCAACAGCTTCTTCTTCACTATTAAAGACTTTTGCAGGACCTTTATGATACATCATATCATCTTCAACAGCAGCTTGTTTTATAACAGATCCATCAGGAGCTAAATTACCTTTTAATATAGCTATTCCACCTTCACTATGAACAGGATCTTTGATTGGTCTTATAACATCAGTATTTTTTATTTCTACATCTTTTATATTTTCTTTAATTGTTTTTCCAGTACAGGTAATAACATTTGTATCTAATTTTATTTCAATATTTTTTAAAACAGCAGGAATTCCACCAGCTTCATGTAAGTCTTTCATAGTGTCCTTACCAGCTGGACTCATTGATGCAATATGAGGAACAAATTTACTTACTTTATCAAATAATTCAAGGTCAACATTAACACCTTTATCTTCAAGTTCATTAGCTATAGCTGGGATATGTAGAGCTGTGTTACTTGATCCCCCTAATGCCATATCAATAGCTAAAGCATTTTCAAAAGATTTTTGAGACATTATTTTAGAAGGAGTAAGATCTTCAAATATCATACCAACTATACGTTTTCCACTTTCTTCTGCAATTTTTAACTTATTTTTGTCTTGTGCAAGAGTAGTAGCACACATTGGTAAACTCATTCCAAGAGTTTCTGTTACACAAGCCATAGTATTAGCTGTAAAAAGACCTGAACAAGATCCAGCACCAGGACAGGCACTACATTCTAGTTCATAAAGGTCATCTTCTGTTAATTTACCAGAAGAAACTTCACCAACAGCTTCATAAACAGTTATAAGATCTACTTTTTTCCCTTTAAATTCACCAGGGACCATTGGCCCACCAGTAACAACAATGGAAGGAATATTAAGTCTAGCTGCAGCTATTAACATTCCTGGAACTACCTTATCACAACTTGGAAGAAGGACAAGACCATCAAGACTATGGCCCATAGCCATGCTTTCAACTGTATTAGCTACAATTTCACGAGAAGGAAGAGAGTATTTCATTCCTTCATGATTCATAGCTATACCATCACAGATAGCCATTGTATTAAATTCAAATGGAATACCTCCAGCAGCTATTATTCCTTTTTTAATTTCATCAGCTAATTCTTTAAGATGAATATGGCCTGGAACAATATCAGTAAAACTATTAGCTATTCCAATGAATGGTTTTTCAAAATCATCATCTTGAAGTCCGCAAGCTCGAAGTAGAGATCTATGTGGAGTTCTTTCTATTCCTTTTTTTATTTTATCACTTTTCATTTAATCACAGAGAAATTGAATAATATAAGTCTTAAATGATTATAATATTATTATTAATTATATAAACATTTTTGTTTTTTTAAATAAATTCAACAGTACCATGATAATATTTAAAATTCGAGAATATTTCAATCTAAATATAATTATTCATAGGATTTCATAGAATTAAAAATATTTCAAAGTTAAAATAATATTTTTATTTCAAATAAATAAAATTAATATAATATTTTATTAAATAAACATTTGAAAGGTTTTGAAAAGAGTTTAAAAAAGTTTTAAAAGAGTTTTAAAAATTTAAAAAGAATTTAAAAAGAATTTAAAAAATATTTTTTATAATATTTTTTATAATAAATTTTTATTGAAAACATTTAATAATAGAGAATTTTTTGTGAAAGATTTGGGCAAATTAATGTGTTTTTAATATGTTTGTAAAAAATTAAAAATAAGTTATTCTACTGATCTAATCATTGTTAAAATCATCTTAAAAGGTTCTTTTGCAAATAATGCATGAGGTTCATTAGCTGGCATTATAATTAATTCTCCTTTTTTAACAATGTTTTTATTTCCAGAGATTGTTATTTCTCCAGAACCATCTACAATCTGAACCATAGCGTCATATGGAGCACTGTGTTCACTTAAACCTTGACCTTTATCAAAAGCAAATATAGTAACAGTACCTACATTTTTTTTAATAATTTCACGACTTACAACAGATTCTGTTTGATATTCAGCTAAACTTCCTATTTTAATTGGTTTTCCCTTTAAATCATTCATATTCATTCCTCCAGAATAATTATATAGATTATAAATTAATTATAATGATTATGATATTAAATAATTTTTAAAAAATAAATTAAAAAAATAATAGTGTAATTATATTAAAAAACACTATTATAAATTATTACACAGATTTTATTTGATTTATTTGATTTTATTTAAGAATATTTAAGAATATTAATATTTAAAATATTTAAAATATTTAACCTAATATTCTCTTAATGTCTTCTTCTGGATCTCCAATTGGAGTTAAATTATAATTATTAACTAATACTTTAGCTATATCATCATTTACCCAAGCAGGTAAAATAGGTCCAATGAGCATATCTTGTTTGTTTAAGAAAAATAAGCTCCATAAAATAGCTGCAGCTTTTTGTTCCATCCAACTCAAAACAATAGTAAGTGGTAATTCATTTAATCCAACTCCAAATAGATCACAAAGTGCAAGAGCTACATCAACAGCTACAATTGCATCATTACATTGACCAATATCGATTAATCTTGGAACTCCTTCAATGTCTCCTAGGTCTAAGTCATTAAATCTATATTTACCACATGCAAGAGTTAAAACTACTGTATCATTTGGTAATTTTTCTACAAATTCTCTATAATATCTCGCTTGTGGAAGTGGACTGTCACAACCTCCTACTAAAAAGAATCTTTTGATTTTTCCAGCTTCAACCAATTCTTTAATTTTTGGAGCTAAAGATAATATAGTAGATGCTCCAAAACCAGTAGTAACAGTTGGTCTATTCTCTTCTTCTTCAAGATCTCCAAGTTCAAGAGCTTTATTTATAACTGGTGTAAAGTCATAATCAGTAATTTGTTTGATTCCAGGTAACTTAGCTACTCCACTAGTAAAAATTCTATCGGAATATTCATCTTTTGGTAATAGAACACAGTTAGAAGTAACTAAACTTGCTGCATTATATTTAGAAAAAGTTTTTTTCTGATCAAACCATGGCCCACCAAGTTGACCAACAAGGTGTTTATACTTTTTTAATTCAGGATAACCATGGGCAGGTAACATTTCACTATGAGTGTAAATATTGATTCCTTTTCCTTCAGTTTGTTTAAGAAGTTCTTCAAGTGCTTTAAAATCATGCCCAGACACAATAATACCTGGTCCAGCTTGAGCCCCTACTTCTACAACGGCAGGTTCAGGCTCGCCATAGTTTTCTATGTGAGCTTTTTTAAGCATTTGCATGACTTTTACATTAGCTTCACCAGCTTCAAGTCCAAGTTTAACTAAATCTTCTGCATCGAAGTTTACTTGAGTAAGAGTGGAATACATTCCTTTGGTTAAGAATTTATCTACATCTGAATCAGTATATCCAAGCTCATTTGCATGACTATTATATGCACTAATACCTTTCATTGCAAAAATAAGATTATCTTGTAATCTAGCTACAGTAGGTTCTTTTCCACAAACTCCTCTAACAGTACATCCAGTTCCCCAAGCTGTTTGAGAACATTGATAACAAAACATGTCTAATGGTTCGTGTGCCATATTATTTCCTCCTTTATAATTAAAATCCTATGATTAAAATTTAAATCTAAATTTCGAAAAATTTGATTTTATTTTTTTATATTTTAAATTTTAATAAGGACAAATTTAGCATTTAACAGTGTTTAAGGCTCTTTTAAAAAAATAATCAAGAAACTCTTAATGTATTGGTGATAATTTTTATTTAATAGTTTTGTCCTTGTTATAATCTTGTTAAAGATACTATATAAAATTTTTGTAACTTTTTTAGGGTAAAAAGTTACAACTTATAATAAAAATATGAATGATTAAAAAATAAAATAAAAATAAAATAAAAATAATATAAAAAAGAATATAAAAAATATGAAAATATTAAAAGATGAAAAATATGAAAAAATATAAAATAAAAAGTATGTAGATAAATTTAATTATCAAAAAATAATGTATATTTAAACAAACATGTTATTATTATCCCCTTGAGGTCCAGATTCTCCTTCCCCAAATGCTTTTCCAGTTATCCAAATACACTGAAGCTTTCCTTTGAAAACCTTTTTTATTGTCATTATTAAATTGTGTTTTGTTATACCATCTTCATACATTTCTTCAGATATAACAAATCTATTAAGGACATTATTTGGGTGTTCCAATTCAAAGTCGAGTAAAAATTGGTTTAATGCAAATCTAATATCCCATATAAACTTTTCTTTTTTCTTTTCAGAAGATTCTTTAATTACAGCTACTTGTTCAGGGGCTATTTCTGAAGCACATCCTATCAAAATCATATCATCTTTATGTTTCGGTTGAATAAGATCAAGAATATGTTCGTCGGGGTAGTTTACAAGAAAATGGAAGTTAGCTGTTTCATCTGGTATTTGTTCTTTTAAAAGCCCTTCTTCAACAAGCCAGTCTCTAATTTGTTTTTCATCGATCATATAATCACTTTATAAGAATTATTATATTTAAAATTAATAATTAATTAATATTTGATTTATATTTAATTTATATTTAATTATTAATCCCTAATCATAATTAAAATAACTATTTTCTTTTTTATTTTAATATATTAAAATTAAATTAAAAAATAAAATTTTAATTAGTAGATTTTAATTTATTAATGATTTGTTATTGGTTATTAATATGCTTTAGTATTTTAATTTTAATATTTTTTAATAATGAACTACTAATAATAAATTATTAAATATCTAAATGAAATATAATGTTGATATTTGAATTATAATAATGATTTAGTTATAATAATTGAGTTATAATAATGATTGAATTATTATAATGATATAAAATATAAATAAATATTTATATATAATCATATCTGTATTTAAATATCATTGAACATGATAAATATATAAGTTATAATCATGAAAAGATATATTCATGAAAATTTAATAATTAAATAATTTAATATTTAATAAAATTATTTGAAATTTAATAATTAATTTTAATAATTAATAGTTTTTAATATTCGAGATGTCTTATGATAATTGATGGAATTGAATTAATAGTATTGATTCTTCTTATTTTAGCTTTATCAATATTCATAGATCTAATTTTTGGTGAATTACCAGCAAAAATACATCCGGTTGTTTTCATTGGAAAACTCATTGATTTATTTTCTAAAAAGCTTTTAAAGATTGAAAGTAGAATATCTGGATTTATTTTAACCATTTTAGTTTCAATTATATCTATAGTTGTTTTCTCAATAATTTTATTTTTATCTAGCTACAATATAGTTATTTTCGTCATTGTTTCTGCAATAATTCTTTCTTCGACATTCTCAATAAAAATGCTTCTTTTTTCAGCTAGAAAAATCAAAGAAGATTTAGAAGAAGGAATTGATATAGCTAGAAAATCCATGTCTTATCTTGTTAGTAGAGATACAGCTGAACTCAGTGAAAATCTTATAATATCTGCAACAATTGAAACTTTGTCTGAAAATATTACAGATTCAGCTATAGCTCCTATATTCTACTATATTTTAGTTAATATAATATTAATCTTAAGTTTTTTAATTATAAGCTTTATAAATCCACATATTCCAAATATCCCAAATATTCATCTTCAAACAATATATTCTCTTCCTTTATCTATATTTACTGTAATAGTAGCTATTTTAGTAGCTATAATTTATAGAATCATTAATACACTTGATGCAATGGTTGGATACAAAAATGAAAAGTATATGATAATTGGATTTGTCCCAGCTAAATTAGATGATATTTTAAATTATATTCCAGCTCGTTTTGGAGGAATAATGATTGTTTTAGCCTCAATGATATATAAAAAATTAGGAAGTAAGGAGATAGATTGGAAAAATTCCTATAAAATCATGAAGAGAGATGCTAAAAAACCTCCATCTCCTAACTCAGGCTTTACTATGGCCGCGGTAGCTGGTAGCTTAAATATTTCTCTTGTAAAAAAAGGTGTATATGTTATTGGAAATAATATAAATCCATTAAAAAGAGATTATATAGAAAAAACAGCTAAATTATCGAGATTTGGAATATATTTAGCTATTTTATTTTTAATATTATTTTTAATATTAATTTTATTTTTAATATTTTTAATTTTTTAAATTATTATCTTAATAGACTTATTTTATCTATTATATTTTATTTTTAATTATATTCTTTAATATAGCCATTCTGACAGGAACACCATAAAAAGCCTGCTCAAAATACTTATTATACTTTGTATTATCAACATCTGTAGCTATTTCATCTACTCTTGGAAGAGGGTGCATTACAATAAGATCTTTCCCATTTATAAGATCTTTATCAATAAGATATGCTCCTTTAATTTTTGAGTATTCTTCTTCATCTGGAAATCTCTCTTTTTGGATTCTAGTTACATATAAAACATCAACTTCATCAATAATATCTTTTAAGTTATTAGTTTCATGAAATTTAATATTATTTTTTTCAAGATCATGAAGAGTTTCTTTTGGCATTTTTAACTCATCTGGAGATACAAAACTCATTTGAGCATCAAACATTCCAAGAGCATAAGCAAGAGAATGTACTGTACGACCATATTTTAAATCTCCAACTAATGCAACATTCAATCCTTTGACTTTATCAAAATTTCGTTTTATAGTGTATAAATCAAGTAGTGTTTGAGTTGGATGTTGACCAGCTCCATCACCAGCGTTTATTACAGGAACATCAACAATGTCTGTTATGAATTTAGCTGCTCCCTCTAAATTATGTCTTATAACAAGAGCATCAGAGTAAGCTTCAAACATTTTTGAAGTATCGGCTAAACTTTCACCTTTAGATACAGAACTACCTGCACTACCTGCAAAACCAACACAATCTCCACCAAGACGTTTCATAGATGTTTCAAAAGAAAGTCTAGTCCTTGTTGATGGTTCAAAAAACATCATTCCTAATATTTTTCCACCTAATTCTTCTGAACTTTCTTCAGATCTAGCTACTTTTTCAAGATTTTCTGCTTCATCTAAAATAAATTCAATATCTTTCTTTTGAAAATCTTTTATTGAAATAACATCATTTAGATTGAAAATTTTAACCACACTCTGATAAAAACTATTTATTGTATTGTAAATTTATTATGAATTTTATTATAAATTCTATATAAATTATTCATTTAATATTTATTTATTAGTTTAATTATTTTATTATTTCTAATAAATTATTTGATTATAATTGTTATCATCATATTATTTATTATTAAACTTTATTATAGCTTTCTTCCAAACATTAAATATCCACTATGCCCAACCATTCTTGTTTTAGGCCGTGTCCCTTGGGTTCTAACTTCTATTTCCCTTTCTAAAGTTTCTATAATGGATAAATCATTGAATCCTAGTTTTTTAGCTACTCTGTATGATGTCTCTATTTGATCTATGTATGGAGCATACACAGCTAAATAACCACCAAGATTTAAGCATTCATAAACATTTTCGAATATTTCATATGGTTTTGTAAGGTCAAGAAAGACTAAATCAATTTTTTCTTCATCAATTCCGGTTTTTATATCTTTATTTTTAATTTCAATAATATTATCTAATCCAAAAGAAACAATATTCTTTTTAGCTACTTCTGCAAAGTCTTCTCTAATTTCATAGCTATATACATTGCCTTCTCTACCAACTATGTTTCCAAAATTTAATGCAATAGCTCCAGCACCAGTTCCTGCATCAACTACTCTACTTCCACTTCCAAGACCAGTTTTTGCAACTACAGTACCAATATCTTTTTGGATTAGTATAGAACATCTTCTATCCATTAAATCAATAAAATCATTAACATTAGGTTTGATAACTTTAAACTCTTTATCTAGATGAGTTATAAGAGATTGACCAACTTCTGCTTTAGCTATATCTTCTTGAGATATGATTCCTAAATCACTTTGGAATTCACTTTTTTGATCAATGAGATATTTTTTTCCTCTTTCATCCATTATAATTATCAATTCATCACCGTTTAAAACTATTACTTCTAATTTATCTATATATTTTTAATTAAAATTATTTATAGTAATATTTCTATTATTTATATATTTATCTTGTATTATTAATACTTTTACAAATATTAGTTTAATTCTAACAGATTAATTTTTTTATTATAATTTTTTTAAAAATACTTTTCAAAACCTCTCTCAAAAGCTATTTAAGCTTGATTTACAAAATAAATTACATGGATAATTTCATAAAACATCCTCTTGTGAAACCTAACACTGCAGAGGCACGTATTTATCAGCAAGTATTAGCTGCTGGTGTTCTTAAAAATGGAAACACAATGATAGTAGCTCCGACTGCCCTTGGAAAAACTCTCATAGCTGTTCTTGTAGCTGCAGATAGGTTAAAAAAGATTCAAGGTTCAAAAGTCTTGATTTTAGCTCCAAGTAAACCATTAGCTATACAACATGAAGAAAACTTTAGACATTTTCTTAATGTTAAATGTACTTCAATCACTGGAGCTATAAAAGCTGATGATCGAAAAAAACGTTGGGATGAATCTCAAGTAATATGTGCAACTCCACAAACAGTAGAATCAGACTTACTTAATGGACGATATGATCTTTCTAATGTTTCTCTTCTTGTTTTTGATGAATGTCACCATGCTGTTGGATCTTATGCTTATGTATATCTTGCTCAAAGATATGTTAAAACAGCTAAAAGTCATCTCATTCTTGGTCTTACAGCTTCTCCAGGATCTGATCAGGGAAAAATTAGAGAAGTTTGTGAAAATCTTTTTATTCAAGATGTTGTTGTTAAAACAGAAGAAGATCCTGATGTAAAACCATATTTTAATCCAATTGAAATTGATTGGGTTAAAGTTAAAATGAGTAAAGAGCTTGAAAAGATTAAAGATCATATTAATAAAGCTCTTAAACATAGATTAAAAATGCTAAAGAATTTAAATGTTATTCCAACTATTTCTGTTAATAAAATTGATATTCTTAAAGCAAGAGGAAATGTTCAAAATAGGATAGCTAGAGCTACCACCCCTCCAAAAGAATGTTATCAAGCTATTTCTATTTTAAGCGCTGTTATAAATCTTCAACATGCTCTTGAATTACTTGAAACTCAAGGTGTAGCTACTTTTAATAAATATATAGCTAGACTTAGAAAGAAAAATACTAAGGCAGCTAAAAGTCTTTTCCTAGATGCAGATTTCTCACAAGCCATTATGTTATCACAACAAGCTGAAAAAAATGGATGGGAGCATCCAAAACTTAGAAAATTGATAGAAATATTAAAAGAAGAACTAAAAATCGATGATATTAGTCAAACAAAACTAACTAACACTAATAAAAACAAATCCCAAGAAATTAGTAACAATAATAATACAAATATCGAAAATGAAGATAATGGTAAAAATCTTAATAAAAAGCGAAAAATAATTGTATTTACTCAATTTAGAGATACACTTGAAATGATTTATCAGAAATGTGAAGCTGAAGGCATTAAATCTGTTAAATTTTTCGGTCAAGGATCTAGAGATGGTGAAAAAGGCCTTACGCAAACTGAACAAAAGAAAATTATTAAGTCTTTTAAAGTTGGAAATTATGATGTTTTGCTTTCAACTAGTGTAGCTGAAGAAGGAATTGATATTCCTGCTGTTGATTTAGTTATACTTTATGAACCTGTTCCTTCTGAAGTTCGTATGATACAAAGAAGAGGACGAACTGGAAGAAAAAATTCTGGTAAAATGAAAGTTTTAATTGCTAAAGGAACAAGGGATGAAGGTTATTATTGGGCAAGTTTAAACAAAGAAAAAAGAATGAAAGAACAACTTGTTAATAAAGATGCTCTAAAAAACTTGAATCAAAAATCTTTAGATAAGATAAAAAATGAAGAAGTTAATTCAAAAATTATTGGAAAAAAAGTTGAAATTGGTGTTGAATTAGATAATGAAGTTAGTTCAGATGATTTAAATAAGAAAAATATCGAAGATAATATCAATATTAACACTAATACTGATAAATCCAATGATTCTAATGAATCTAATGAATCTAATAAATTTAATAATTCTAACAATTCTAATAAAAGTATAAACGATGCTATTGATGAGTTAAAGCTTTCTAAAAATAAAAATAAAAATGTTTTAGTATATGCTGATTCAAGAGAAGGAAATTCTAATGTACTTAGAGCTTTAGATACAATTAATGTAGATGTGAGAATTAAAGCTATGAGTGCTGGTGACTATCAAGTTAGTGATGAAGTAGCTATTGAAAGAAAAACAGCTAAAGATTTTACCGATTCCATTGTAGATAAAAGACTATATAAACAAGCAAGGACAATGCAGGAAGAATTCAAAAATCCTATCATGATTTTAGAAGGTGATGATTTTTATTCTGGGTTTTTATCTCCTGATGCGATTCGAGGATCTTTAGCTTCTATAGCTATTGATTTTGGAATTTCAATTATTCCTACTCGAAATCCTGAAGATACAGCAGCAATGATTAAAAGAATAGCTATTCGGGAACAAAGTGATAAATCAACTCCTATTCAAATAAGAACAGAAAGAAAGCCTGCAAATATATGGGAACAGCAGCTATTTATTGTTGAGTCCTTACCAAATATTGGACCAGTGACTGCTAAAAAATTACTTGAAAAGTTTGGGACTGTTCAATCTGTTATTAATGCAAATGATAATGAATTACAAGAAATCGATGGAATTGGTAAAAAAACAGCTGAAAATATCAGAAAAGTTTTAAACAGTGAATATCTAAATTTTAAAAAGGATAATAATGATAAGAAATTGATATAATCTTACCATTCTATATCAGTATAATAATAAATAATATAATAAAAAAAGAAAAATTAGGGTAATAATAGCAATATATTATTTTATTTATTATATTCTTAAAATTATAACCAAATATTTTTTGATTTTAAAGTCATAAGTCTTCAAATAGTTTCCAAATTTCAGGATATTTTTTAGAAACAGCTTGATCGATTAATTCCGATGCTTCCTTACTAATACTAAATTCAGGCCTTGTTTTTCTTAAATATCTGAATACTGCACTAGATTTTGCAGACCATAAAGTGATTCTTGGATTCTTTTCAATTATTTTTTTAACTTCTTCAATACTGTCTAATTCATAATCATTTAAAACAATTTCTTCTGTTTTTTCAGATTCTTCAATTTCTTCAGGCTCTTCAATTTCTTTTAAATCTTCCTTTTCTTCTGATTTTTCTCTTTCAAGGGTATCCTCAATACTCTTTTCAGTAATCAACTCTTCTGTGATTACATCAACGTCTCCTTCTTTTCTACCAACTTCTTCTTCTATTTCTTTTATTTCTTCAATTACATCATTATCAGTAATATCAGACTCATCTTCATTTTTTTCTGGTTCTGTTTTTTCTTCTTCTGTTTTTTCTGTTTCAATGTTTTCATTTTCCTCTTCTTCTGAATTAGAAAGAATATCTTCTAAAGTTAATGAAGATTTATTTGATTTTTCTTCTTCTGATTCATCAATTTTTGGTATTAATGAGTCTAACCCACGGCCCAATCCTCTTTTATTATCTTTATTATTTTTTGCCATTTTTACCCTTACCATTCTTTAATTCATTGTTTAATTAATAAGTTTTAACTCTGATTTTTTTCTTCATCTAATTCTAATATTTCTTTAGCTAATTTTAAATAAGATCTAGCCCCTCTACTTTCCTCATCATATGCTATACATGGCATTCCATAACTTGGTGCTTCAGCTAAACGTATATTTCTTGAAATAACTGTTTTAAACATATGTTCTTTATCTCCAAAGTATTTTTTAAGTTCAACATAAACTTCTTTTCCAAGTCTAGTTCTAGAATCATATAATGTTAAAACAATCCCTTTTATTGGAGATGGACTTTTAAGACGCTCTTCAACTAAATTAATTGTATTAGTTAAATCAGCTAATCCTTCTAATGCAAAGTATTCTGCCTGTATAGGTATTATAAGACTATCACTTGCTACTAATCCATTAACTGTTATTATTCCAAGTGATGGTGGAAGATCAATGATTATATATTCAAAAATATCCTTAATTGGAGCTAATAACTCTTTTAAAACCAGATGATAATTATCTAATTTACTTAATTCAACTTCTACTCCACTTAATGAAATATTACTTGGAAGAATAAATAAATTATCAACCATTGTTGGAATTATAGCTTTTTTCACACTTACTTGACCACTTATTGCTGAATAAACAGTATTTTCTAATTCTTGTTTATTAATTCCAAAACTTGTAGTTGTATTTCCTTGTGGGTCCATATCAACAATTAAAACTGATTTTCCCAATGTTGCAATTGATGCAGATAAATTAACAGCTGTTGTTGTTTTTCCACAACCGCCTTTTTGGTTTATTATAGCTATTGTTTCTCCCATGATTTCTATTTCCTTTATTTTTAATCAGTATAAGGTTTTATCAATTTATTTTAATTTTTATTAATTTAATTTAATTTTATTATAATTATTTATTATTTTTTATATTATTTGAAAATAAGATATAAGTTTTAATTTTTAATTTATATATTATCATTTATACTATATAAGTTTTAAATTAAAAGTGAGTAGTTTTTATTTATAACTTATTAGTTATAACTTATAATTTTATACTAACTTATAATTTATTTCTTATAATTTTTAACTTTTTAGTTATTTATTATAAATTATAAGTTATAATAATTTAATTATAAGTTTTAACTTATAACTTATTTTTTATTAATTATAAGTTTTAATTACTAAATTTTAACTTATAACTTATTTCTTATAAATTTTAAGTTGTAAATTATATTTTATAATTTATTAGTTATAAATTTTAATTAGTAACTTAAAAGTTATTTATTATAAAGAATAACTTATAACTTATATCAAATAATTTAAAACTTATAAATTATAAAATATAATTTATAATATTTAATAAATAACTTTTAATGAATAACTTAAATATAATAATTTTTAAGTTAAATAATATAAGTTATAAATTATAACTTATAACTTATATTTTTATTAAAAATTTTTTCTATAAAAAATATAATTAAAAATCTTGTAGAGAAAATAATAGATAAGTAATAAATATTAAATTGTGGTAAAGAATGATATCAAAAAAGAAAAATAAAAGAAAAAATTAGCTATAAAAATCAATAGCTATAATTTAGTTATATTTAAATAAAAACAAATTTAGGTTTAAACTTGTTCATCTTCATCAAGAGCTAATCTCATGTTATCAGGATCTTGTGGTAAGTGAGCTAAGAAGTCTTCTGCAGATCTTCTAACATCTCTTGAACCAATAATATATCTTCCTACAACAATTATATCTGCTCCAGATTCAATAGCTTCGTCCACTTTTTCTGGAGTGATTCCACCAGCTACTGCAACAAGGCCACCTGAACCAATCATTTTCTTGATTTCTTTGATATTGCCCCATTCAGTCATATTACTAGTATCTTCACCTTTTTCAGCCATTGAAGTTTCAAGATCCACATTTCTGTGTAAAAGAACTATATTAGGTTTAAGATTATCTTGTATTTGATTAAGTTTTTCAGTAAAGTTATCCACATTCATCATATCAAGGATTGAATAAATTCCTTGTTTTTGAGCTTCATGGATAGCTTTTTCTATTGATTCAATTGTTCCAAGTCCAGAAATAGCTACTGCATCAGCTGTCTCATCAGCTGCCATCTTAATTTCAACACGACCAACATCAAGAGTTTTAAGATCAGCTATAATAAATGCATCTGGTCTAATTGCTCTAATTTTACTAACTACACCTACACCAAACTTCTTAATAAGTGGTGTTCCTGCTTCAAGTAATACTCTTTCCCTGTCTGGCACAGCATTGATAATTTTTTCCATTGTATCAAGATTATCAAGATCAAGTGCAACTTGGACATATGGAGGAGACCATAGTCTTGTAACTTTGAATCCCATAATTGGATGGGTTCCTCTATCTTTTTCATTTAATACTTTATCAATTCCTGGATAATCAGTCATTGCTCTTCTAATAGCTAATTTTGTAGCTCCATAGTTATATTGATAAATTTTTCTATAATCTTTAGCATCAGGATGAATAAATACACTTACCATTATTACTATTTCTTCAGCCTTTTCTTTTGGAATTAAACCTTCTTCTACAGCATCAGCTACAGCTCGACCAACTGCAGTTTGAGCAGGTCCAAATATCTTGCTTGCATCATCTAAATCTCCAACAGTTACTTTTGGAATAATTAAAGTAGCAGGTTTAGTCATTAGATTAGGTCTAATTACAGATAATAACGGAGTATGTCCAATTGAGAGCTGTGTCATACCATTTGCAAAAGCAGTCCCAGCTGCTCCATTTTTGTCACCGATTATTAAATCAACGTGAGCTAATTCGTTTCCATCCCCAACAAGGGCTTCTCCTATTTTATACATTTTATATTTCTCCAAATAATTGAATGAATTTTTTAATAAATTGGATATTATACATTGATATCTTTGTTTTTAGCTAATATAATATTTCCTATTATTACAATAAAATGAATAAATAAAATTTTAAGTTAATTCATATTTTATGGATTAAAGTTCTTTAATTAATAAACAATGCCTTGATATTATATATTTTCATATAATATTAAATATTTACTTTAAATTTATTTTAATATATAATTTTAGTGTTTATTTGAAGATTATTTTTAATATATAATTTTATATTAAATTTTTAAAGTCAAGAATTAGCTAATAGAATGAATGAGACATGTGAAATATGGGATTAGGTGAATAACAACTTTTAGCTAATTACTTGACTAAATTTATTTATTTACAAAACCAGGACTTATTATATAATAAGCCCTTGGGCATATTTTCCGCCAATTATAGTTTATTTATTATTATATTTATATTTATCTATTAATTGAGTGTTTTTGAGCTTAAAAATTGTTTTAAAACATTTTTATTGCTTTTAGAGTCTAAAATTAATCTTATTTACTAATATTTAATTAATATAATAAAATTATCTTCATTTAGAAATTTTATTATATCTTAAATATATTGTATTATATATGATAATGTTTTATAAAATTGCTAAATAATTATAAAAATAGAATTATTTTTTGAAATCAGAAGAAAATAAAAATAAATAATGAAATTAAATAAAAAATGAATTAAAAAATGAATTAAAAAATTGAAAATTAAAAGGAAAATAAAAAATATTATTGGAAATTTATTCTTTCAGATAAATTTCTTGGTAGAGGTAATTTTCTGAATGGTTTTTCCATTGATTTAGATAAAACTTGATAAACAACTTCATCAATTTCCATGTCTTTTTTCTCTTTTGTTTCCCTTATTGTAACATTTAATATGTTGGTTTCGATTTCTTTATCTCCAACAACTATTGTAAATGGAACCCAATCAGTAGCTGCATTTCTTATTTTCTTACCAACTCTTTCATCTCTATCATCAACATCGACTCTAATGTTGTTAAGAGCTAATTCATCAGCTATTTGATTCGCAAATTCTAAGTGATTTTCACCAACAGGAATTACTCTAACTTGAGTAGGAGATAGCCATACAGGTAACATTGGTTGCTTTTCATTGATTTCAATAGCTGTTTTTTCAAGTAAACTGCAAATGACTCTTTCAATACTTCCAGTAGGACTACAATGAAGTATAATAGGATGTTCTTCTTTTTCATCTTGGTTTAAATAGTTAATATCAAATCTTTTACCACTTTCAACATCTATTTGCACAGTGGGATTTTCTATTGGTCTTCCTAAAAAGTCCATAGCTGCAAAATCCATTTTACAAACCCAATAATGTTTTCTTTCTGGTAAAATTTCTAATATAACTGGTTTATCTAATTTTTTAGCTGTATCAAACATCCATTGTTTATTTTCATCATAGAAGTCTTGAGTAGCTCTAAATATTACTTCATAATTTACATCAAAGTCTTTACCAGTTTGATTACACATATCAACTTGATTTCCAAATTCAATTAGGGATTGATCCATATCAGCACATATTGAGTGCATATCAGGCATTGTAAATCCTCTAAGTCTTTTAAGACCAACAACTTCTCCTCTTTTTTCAAATCTGAAACTGTAAGTTGATAACTCATAAACTCTAGCTGGAAGATTTTTCCAAGTTAAAAATGAATCAGCTAAAACCCTAAATGCACCAAAACAACATGCAAATCTTAACATTAATTCTTTTTTAGTGTGAATTTTATATTGTCTTTCTCCAAATTTTTCTGCATGTTCTCTTATAGCATCGTTAGCTAAATCATACATTACTGGAGTTTCAATAGGCATGGCTCCTCTTTCAACCACTAAATCATAAACATAATCTGATAAAAGATCCCTTACAAGTCTTCCCTTTGGATACCATTTCAAGTGTCCAACATCAGCTGCACTTTCATAATCTGCTAATTCTTTTTCTTTCATTAACTTAACATGAGGTGGTTCTAAATCTTTACTTTTACCAGTTCCAAGCTCATATTTAGCTACTTTTTCTAAATCAGATTTTTTCTCATATTTATAGCTTTCTGCTTCAATTAACTCTTCATTTTGGAGTATATAGAATTTAGATGGATGATTTTCTTCTTCTCCTATTCCATCAGCTGAAATATCAATAGCGTCGATGGATCTAGATAATTCTGATAATGGATGGCCTTTACATGAAATTTCAAATGACTTATACCAGCCAAATGGAACTCTTGAAACTTCTGCACCAATTGCAGATAATTCATTTTCAGCCATTTTTAAAATTTCAATAGCTGCCTTTGGAGAACTAAGTGATGATGATAAATGAGCATATGGATAAAGTACTATTCTTTCAGCATTTATCTGACCATTAGTTGTTTTTATTTCATTGATTAAATTAGCTACAACACCAGCTGGATTTTTTTCATCTGATTTTTCTACAGCTGTAAAGACAACAAGTGCTTCATTAAATTCTCCACTTTCTTTTTCTTTTTCAATTTCTTCAGCTATTGGTGTCTTATTTTTAGTTTTATATTTTAAATAATCGGAATGTATTAACAATACTCGCATTACATCACCTAATTTTTTTTAAAGAATTTTGTTATTTGTAATTATTTAGATAAATATTTGTAAGAATTAATTTTTCAAAGTTTAAATATTATTTTATGATTCAGATATTATTTATAGATAATTATATAGATGGTTATATAGATGGTTATATAGATAACTATATAGAATCATTAAATGTTACAGATAATTATTATGTAAATATTATATTTCAATTAATATATTTTTTATATATTTTTATTGTACTTGAATTTAATTTAATTGCTTTAATTTAATTAGTTATTTTTTATAGTTGGAATTTGTAATGTTTATTGTTAAACATAGATTTCAACTGTAAATATCCTCTAGAAATTTGCTTTCTAAAGTTTGATTTTATATTTAAAACTTTTTATTTAAAACATTGAATTTATTTTGTTTTTAATAATATTTAATATTTTTTCTAATTTTTTATTAACATCTCTGTTAAAAAAGTTTATTTTCATTTTTCATATTAATATATCTTTAAATTGGTCGTTTTCATTTTTATATGATTTTTAAGCTCATTATTCTTATATTTTGAAAAAAATTATTTTTTAGAGGATTTTTACTAGTTTTTCTATGAACTTTTGATAGTTTTTTTAACAGCTTTTTACAATCTATTTACTAGATTTTTTACTACTTTTTTAATAATTTTTATGTTTTTATATTTTCATCTTTAAGGAATATCTATTTTATAATTAGTTATAAATATTAAAAAATCTTATAATATACTTAGATTATGATTTAATGATAAAAAATAATATTTTTAAAAATAGTATTTTTAAAAATTTTAAATATATGTAATTTAAAGGAAATTATGCAGAATAAAACAATTGATTCACTTAAGAAGTTAGGATTATCTACTTATGAAGCTATGGTGTATTTATCTTTGACCTATATGATTTCAGGAACAGCTACTGAAATTAGCTCTAATTCACAAGTTCCAAGAACTAAAATTTATGATGTTTTAAAATCTCTTGGAGCCAAAGGTTTCATTGAAATTGAAAGAGGTAGACCTTTAAAATATAATGTTGTATCTCCTACTGATGTTTTTCGCCTTTACAAGCAAAAAATAATCGATGAACTTGAAGAAACTGAAATGGAGCTTAATTATTCTTATGAAAGTCAATTATCTAAGATTCCTGCACCAATATGGTTAATTCATGGTTCTGATAGAATCATTAAAAAAGAACTTGAGATAATTTCTAGAACTAAAAAAACCCTTAGTTTTCGGATGGGCTTTCTTTTTAATCAAGAAGCTGAAATTTTAAAAGAAAAATTTGAAAAATTAATTAAAAAGGGTATTGAAATTAATATATTAGCTACTGAATATTGTTATGTAGATAACAAAAAGATAGATGTTTTTGACTCTTTTTCTGATACTGGAGTTACCATTTTTAAGGCTGATATTCCTTTTGTAAAATTAATTGTAAGGGATTCTGTTGAAATGATGCATATTTTTTCAAAATTTTCAGGAGAAAATAAAAATGTGTTATCTTCTTCAGCTATTGGAGTTTGGAATCAATATGAGGAAATAGCTAAAAATTACGACGAACGTTTCTTTACTGCTTTAAAAAAAAGGTGAAATTTAAAAAAGACTAAATTTAATTAATATAATTTAATTAATATTCTTTCACATACCATTATTTTTTATTTATTTTATTTATTATTTTATTTATTTATTATTTATATTATTTATCAATAATTTTAATTTTATTAATTTTATATTTATATTTCTTATTTTATTTTTATTATTATCATTTTTCATTTATGTTTTTTTAATATCAATATAAATAAAAAATGTTTCCAGAGTTTTTAGTAAAATTGAAGAAAAATCTTTTTTCATGTGACATTGATTTCAACTGTAATATTTAATGAATTCTATTTTTAAATCACTTTAAATCACTTTAAAAGATTTTTTTTCAATGTTTTTCCCATTTATAATAAAAATAAAATTAATAATGTTTATAATGATTTTAATAAAATATTTAAATTATTAATTTAATGAAAAACTGATTTAAATATTATATTATCTCATATAAAGCCTTGTTAACATTAATATTGATTTTTTAATCATTATGTATATTTGTATATTAATTGTTTAATAATTTTGAAAAATCATAATACACTTGAAGGTAACCTCTATTCAGTATCATAATTATTTTTAATATTCTATATACATTATATATATTATTAATATATATTTACACTTGAAATATATGTCTATACAAATTTATATAATAACAATATATTTACATTTTATAGAGTGAGAGGTATATTGCAAGTGAAGAATAAAATAGTATATTGTATGAATGAAGACGTATATTTCCACTGAAAATACTTGAAATACACCTCTCACTGACATATCTACAAGATTAAAATAAATATTTTTAAAAAAATTTTATTTATTTGGATGTTTATATATTTTAATGCTTTTATTATTCTTTGATAAACTTTTAAAACGTTTTTATCTAGTTTTTATTTTTTCATTTTCATTTAATTTTACACTTGTAATTTACCTCTTCATATTTTTCTTTTTAAAAATTTCGTTACACTTGCAATATACCTCTCACTTGTCTTTAGATGTATTTTCACATTTTATTTTATTATTATGATTTTTGATAAAATTAATTTTTTATATTTTTAATTTTTTCACATTTTTTAATTTTTTTGGGAAATATATTTTAAGATAATAAGGTTTTTTATATCAATTATTAGATTGTTCTAATTGTTATGTTTGTGTTTAGGAAATTTTTATAATAATTTGTAGGGATTTTTCAAAAATTGTTTTTTTCTCAAAATTATTTTAAATTTTTTGAATAATTTTATTTTTAATTTTTTTTTCAAAACTCAGTTCAAAATTTAGTTCTCATTATTTTTTTTATTAAAATTTATAATGGTTTATTTTTTTTATATTTAATTGATTAATTTTTATTATCAATTTTTTCATTCTTATTTTTATTAATATTCATTGAATTTTATAATTTTTTACATGTTTTTTATTAAAACTTTTCAATAGCTTTTATTTTTTATAATAAAATTTATTTATTTTTTTTAAATTTTAAATATTTTTTTTAAATATTTTTTTTATTATTCTTTTCCAATAGTTTTTTTTAGGATATTATTATTTCCTGTCTAATGATTTTGAAAATTTTTTATTTATTCTCATTAAAATGAAAATATAAAGATATTTACACTTGAAATATACCTTTAATTTTTTAGAAAAATTATAGTTTTTTCATTGAAAATATTACCATTTTCATGATATTTTATATAAAAAATATGATATCTATTTAATTTTAAAAATTAGCTTTTTTAATAATTTTTCAATAATTTTATTCTATTATATTATTTAAAAACACATTAAAGATTTTATTAGCTTTATCACACAAATAAAAAGAATAAATATAAAATATAACAATTTATATTAAAAGAATAATTTTAAAATTAATTTAAATATAATAATACCTACATATTATGTTTTTTCTCGATTATTATACATTATATTATAAAATAAAGATTTTAAATAGGCTTTCAATTTCTTAATAATATTTCAATCGTTGTTAATAAATAACTTTATATGTTTTAATGTCTAATATTACACTTGAAGTATAAGATACACTTGAAGTCCATATCAATTATATTTTTAATATTTTTATCTTAAACAAAATTTTTTCAATTTATATAAAATATTAATTGATATGGTTTGAGTTTATCATAGGGAATCAACAATACATAGATTAGGTTGAAAAGAGGTTAGTGTCAACTAAATTTTTCTGTATTAATTTGATATAATTATAAAATTTATTCATGTTAATGGATAAATTTTTATTAAATTTATTATTAATTAAACTTATATAAGTTATATAAATTTATATAAAGTTATATCAAGCTATATTAAATTATATAAATAATATTATAAAATTATATAAAATAGTATAAAATTTTATAAAGTTTTATTAAGTTATATAAAATCTTTATCATGTTATATTAAGTTTATATTGAATTGTTAATAATTTACATTTAAATTTAATAAAACTATTTTATGGCTTTAAAATTAATATTATTAATTAGTAGATTAATTCACACTTCGAACTCTTTTTATTTATATCTACTTGTTATTTTGATTTATATTATTTATACTAAAAATTATCTTACTTTACATTAAATTATTACAAAATCTAATAAATATTAAATAATTTACTCAATATAATAATTTACTCAATATTTGATATAAATAAATTTAAATAATAACTATTTGTTTGATATTATCTAATTATAAACACTATAAATGGATTTAAATAAGGAGGTTATAGCAATAATCATAATTTAAGCATATTAATTTAAAATAATATAATTTAAAATAATTTAAAATAATTAATAACAATTTAACTATTTAACAATTTAAATAATTTAATAGTTTAATATAATCGTAATTTATAAAATCTTTATAAAAATTATTATAGAAAATTATTATAATTATTTTTATAATGATTTGATTAAACACAATGGTGATTCAATGGCTAATATTTTCGATAATTTAGTAGATAAAGGGTCTGTTTTCAAGGATAAACAATATTTAGATCATAGATTTTTACCTGATAATTTACCACATAGAAAAGAACAAATCACAGGAATAGCTAAATACTGGATTGAAGCTTTAAACAATGTGACTCCTTCTGATGTAACAATATATGGGAAAACAGGGACTGGAAAAACTGCAGCAGCTAAATTTGCGATGAAACAACTGGAAGAAGCTGCAAGTAATAAAAATATAAGAATAAGAACTGAATATATTCGTTGCACTGATTATACTACTGAATATCAAGTTATTGCTAAGCTTTGTCAACAAATGGGGAGAGATGTTCCATATAGAGGATGGACAAAAGCAGAAGTTGTAAATACTTTTAGAGACATTCTAAAATCAAGTATTTATGGAAATAAAATGATTCTTATTGTTGTTTTAGATGAAATTGATATTTTACTTAAAAATGATGGTGATGGGATTCTTTATACTTTAACAAGAACTAATAATGTTGCTATTCTTTCTATTAGTAATTATGTTGATTTTAAAAAATTCATAAAAAGTAGAGTTATGAGTAGCTTTAGAGATAGAGAAATTGTTTTTCCACCTTATGGAGCTCAACAATTAGTTGATATTTTAGATGATAGATCAAAACTATCTTTCAATGAAGAAACATTAGATAATGACGTTATACCTCTTTGTGCAGCTATGGCAGCTAAAGAAGAAGGAGATGCTCGTTATGCTTTAGATCTTTTACGTACAGCTGGAGAAATAGCTGATGAAAAAGAAACTGACATTGTTTATGGTTCATATGTTAGAGAAGCTAAGGAAAAAATTGAACATAATAAGGTCACAGATCTTATTTCAACACTCCCTACTCAACAACAAAGGGTTTTAGAAGCTATTTTAAATCTAACTCAAGCAAAAGAAGAAATCACTTCTGGAAAGTTATATGATACATACAAAGAAGTTTCAAAAGGAGATACAGTTTCTTACAGAAGAATTTTTGATTTCATAAATGAACTTGAAATGTTAGGAATCATATCTACTAATACAATTTCAAGAGGCCGTGGAAAGGGAAGAACTAATATTATTGCACTTCAATGTGATAATGATATATTAGAAAATGCTTTGTATTCTGTTTAGTAATTTTCTTTAATTGATATTTTTATTTTTTATAAAATTTTCTCAATTTCATGATTTTTTTCGTTAAAATAAATTTATTGAAGTAAATAATATTTATAAAAATTATAGGAAGTATTTTAATGAAAATAGCTATTTTATCTGTATCAAAAAAGGGAAAAAAACTTTCATCAAAATTAAAATCATTATTAGATGAGGATCCCACTGTTATTAAAGTTAGCTGTTTTCATAAAAATGTTAAAGATAATATAGATTTTATTTTTAATGAAAATATACAAAGGTCTGAATATAATAGTTATAATGGGATTGAAAGTGATAAATATGATGCTATTATTGGGATAATGGCTACTGGAATACTTATAAGAAATATTGCTGATAAACTCAAAGATAAAACAATTGATCCAGCTATTTTATCTCTTGATGATAATGGAAAATATGTAATTAGCTTAGTTTCAGGACATCTTGGAGGAGCAAATGGATTAACTAAAAAAATAGCTAATTTACTTAATAGTGAACCAGTGATTACAACAGCTACAGATACTAATGATAAAATAGGAATCGATACACTTGCAATGAAACTACATTGGAAAATCTTAAATAAAAAAGAAATATTAGCGTTTAATAAAGCTATTTTAGAAGGAAAAGTTATAAAAATTTTTATCAATTTATTTAATAAAGATAATATAGAATATAAACATTATATTGATAATTATTTAAAAATTAAAGAAAAAAATACACTTGAAATTACTGACCTAAAAGAATCAAATTTATCTATAGAAGATATAAAATCTAAAATTTTTTATCTAGATTCGGATAAAGATAATAAATATCCTAATCAAGATATTTATAACAAATATAAAAACTGCAATATTGTAGCTAGTTTTGATAATCATCGAATGTTTTTTAAACCAAAGATGGTCGTAGTTGGAATTGGTGCAAGAGCTAATATATCTAAAGAAAAAGTTATGAATGCTATTAACATAGCTATGAAAAATTTAGATCTTCCACTTGATCGAATAGATTTTATAGCTACAGTTGAAATTAAAAAAGATGAAAAAGGTATTTTAGAATCAGTAAAAGACATTGGTAAGGATTTAAAGATAGTTACTATAGATGAGATAAAGAAATTTAAAGACTCAAATATTTCAAAGTCAGAATTTGTTCAAGAAAAATTCGATATACCTGGAGTAGCTGAACCAACAGCTCTTATTGTAGCTAAAAATGGAACTGCCGATTCTAAACTTATTCATAAGAAAATAGCTATTGATGGAGTTACAGTTGCAATAGCTATTTCTGACTAATTAGCTATTTTTATTAAATAATAATTTTTATAATAATTTTTATATCTTTTCTTTGGATAACATTTTATTTGAAAGTAATAGATATATATTTTTAATACCTATATTGATGATTTAATTTAGGATGGTTAACTATGGAGTTTAGTAAAAATTTTGCAGCTGTTATTTCTATACTTTTCTTTTTTGCGATTGCAGGGATGTTTTTTTTCATTACTTCAAATTTTTTCCCAGAGTTTAGTTTTTATAACAATCCAGTAATAAGACTCATAGCTATATTGGTTTTAATGGTGGTAGCACGGTTATTTTATAATTATTTGAAAAAATATGCATATGATGAAAATGAAGAACAAAATAACAAAAAAGAAAATTAGTTTTTTATTTTTTTATTTTTTAATTATAGCTAGATTTCATAACGAAATAACAGTCTTGCTCTTTAAAATAATCGATATTTAATTCATCAACATTCCTATCTTTTGGAATACCAACTAAAAAAACATTAAAATTAGTTAATTTATTTTTATTAGCTCTAAAATGTATATAACATATCATAGAACTTTTATTTTCAAGAATATTATTAAAATTATCATTTAAAATAATTCTATCATTATTTATAGAATTTTCAATCATAGAAATATCTTTAATACTATCCAAAATCCAATTATTCCCATTATTTATACTATCATTACTAAAAAACAGATAATAGTCGTTATTTTCAAGATCTTTTTTTGTAATTTTGAATTCTTCACATATCCAAACGTAATTTTCACTATCTGAATGATTCAGGTTTGTGAGTGTTTCATGATTACAAATATTTTCATTATATGAATTGAGATTAGAATTAAATATAGAAACAATAGCTAATTCACGATAGAAATCACATTTAACTGTTCTATTTACAACTACAATATTAGATATATTGTTTAAGCTAGATATATCCTCACCAATTATCATTGGATTAATATTAGAATCGATTGGATATATGGTAATTGAACTTTTTATCCTATTATTAAAAATTTTATTTTGAATTAAATTATTATATTCACCATTATCAAGTATTTTTATCTTTTTAAATGATATTGTGTTAATAATTGTTTTATTAGCACTATTTTCAATAGCTAACCCTGGATTTACTCCATTAAAGTTTATTAGCTCTTCCCAATGACTTGGTGTTCCTGGATTATTTATTAAACTATCCACTACTTCATTTGTTATTCGTTCTAGTTCAGCTACTTCTAATGGATTTATTATTTTTTCATTTGAACTATCAATAGTATTAGCTACTATTCCTAAAACTAGAATTAATAGAAATACTACTAGTAAAAGGTCTGTTGAAAATGTTATTCCATAAGAATCTTTTGATAAATTCATATTATCATATTTTTGACATATATTTTAAAATATACATCCTAATTTAATATTATTAAATCAAACCATTCCATATTTAGCTCCATGAGATTCATCAAGTATTAATATTTCATAGACTCCATTTTCTTGATAAATCTGAATAGGATCTCCAGGATAATGATCATAGTAAATAACATGATCTGAACCACTAATGGATCTATATGTGAGATTTGTGACTTTATGCGGAGAAATAAATGTTTCAAGGCCATAATGAGGACAAGTGCTCCTACCTTCTAGTCTACATAGATAACAGCTACCATCTGCACTTTCATGAAAATATCCATTATCAATACAATTTTTCATACATTGGCCTGCACCATGATGTTCATAGGGGTCATAAGGACATTTTTTTATAATTAGCGAGGCCGTAGCATTTTCATAAGCATCTGGATTTAAAAGGTTGTTATTAGCTAGGTAATAGCTAAGTGCATCATTATAGGTAATTTTAGTACCATTTTCAATTAATGTAGGATGATCTTTGCACATTAGAAATGGAAGTGGATCTTTAAGTCCTTCAATAGAAACTACACTTTCAACAATCTTATTATATTCCATTTTTCCTTTTTTTCCTGTAACAAGAGTTTTAACATTGATGTTATAAGGGTTTTCTCCATTATATATACTTAAAACTTCACTTTCAATTATAATTCCATTATTTTTAAGATATTTATTGTTTATATTGTTTAATTTTGCTTGTAATTTATCTTTAATAATATTTCTTGAATTATGAGGAGGGTCATGATTTTTTATTACTTCATTTGATAAATTCTCAGTAATTTCTCTAGTGTTTATTGGTATATTCCTATTATAATCTTCAATTATATAATTAAAGTTATTTGAACTTGTAGAATCGATATTTATATTATTAGATGAAATCGTGAAATTTAAAAGCAGTATAGCTATTAAAACGAATGAGAAAACAAATAGGGTAGATAAACTAGTAAAAATATTTCCATCTTTAGAATTAAAGATAGTTTCAATATATTTACTATTATCAAGATTGGGGGTATTACAACAACTGCTAAATTTCACTGATTTCATAAAAATAGTGTGTAAAAGATTATATATATACTTTATTCAACTAAAATTGTTATATTGTTCCTAATCAGCAATATTGTCCTTTTTCAGTAATATTGCCGTGATTTAGTAATATTGTTTTTGGTTTGAAATATTAATTTTGGAAAAATAAGCTTATTATAAATAATTATTATATTAAAATATTAAATTAATTATTATATATAAAATATTAAATAATATTGATTGAAGCTAATTGAAGAACTATAAATATAGATGTATAATAAGTATAGGTATGTATTATTAAACAACTAAGAAATTTAGAACTAAAATAGCCACAGAAACCAATATTAATGAAGATAAAGCGTCTGTAGTACTTGTAGATATTGGGATTACAATATTATCTGGGTCTAGTCCTTTATTATATGATATAATTGAGATAAAGAAGACTACTAATAACATTATACCTATTAAAATCATTCCAGATATTGTGCTAATTCCCATTACAGTAGCAAAATTTAAACCTTGGATATTAAGCATTTTTGAAGATAATTCAGCTAAAAATCCAATTATTGGGAAGATTATTATAGCTAAAAAGGCAATTATTGAAAAATTTCTAATTGTAGCTTTTTCTGGATGTAAAACAGGATTTATTAAACCAGAATGAAGTGCAGATGAAAGTCTTGCACCTAAAATACTTACAAGGTTTCCACTTTCACCAGAAAATAGTGGCACTAAAGTTAGAAGACTTGGATTCTTTAGAAGTGATTCTATTGAATTATTTAAAAATCCACCAGCTGTGGCTCCTAAGAAAGAGCAAAGAATAAGAACTGGTGTATTTTGTTTAATAATCTTTTTCATCTCTCCTTTAGATTTTATTCCGTAATAAAATCCTAATAAAGCTATTGCTATCAATATCACAAATAAAATATATTTGAGTATTGGATATGATAAGAGTGAAACTATTATTGCAGATGTTATAATTGCTGGTAATGTAAATAAATCTCCAAATGCAGCTATTATTGGAGTTGATATATTATCAGGATCCCATCCATGTTCAAAACTTTTGAGTGAAACTAACATAGTTAAAGGTAGCATTATTAAACTTGAAATTATTCCACCAATTATTGAAATTAAAGTAAAATCAACTAAGCTTATACTTTCAAATCCAAAAATAATACATATTCCTTTAGATATAAAAGCTAAAAATATTGACAATAATAGTGTTAGAATCAAAGAAGATAGAATATTTTCTGATAATATTTTAGAGCGTTTAAATTCTGGAGATAATAAACCAATGTGAAGGTTTGTTGAAAGACGTGAACCAAGAGCCCCGAAAATATTTCCTCTCATTCCTATAGCTCCAGGAATAATAACCATTAATCCTGGAAAAGCTGTTAAATAGAAACTCATTTTTCCAAGGAAAATACCTGCACATAAATCTCCTATAGCACATATTAAAAGAGCTAATAAAGATTCTCTAATTATTGAATTAGTTTCTTTAAAAAAAGACTTGAATCTATGTCCAATCACATAAGGAATTGAAAATAAGTAATTTATCTTTTTATAGACAAATATCACTGAGTTGATTATAAAAGACACTAATATGGATGCTATGCGCCGAATCATCTTCATTAGAAAGTTTGTTTTCTTCACATTTATCACCCACGAACATTTTATCAACTCATTTTATATATTTTAGTATATTTTTTTAATTTTATTTATTCTAGTTTATTATTTATTGATATAATTTATTTTTTTTAGCTTATTCTTTATTTTTTTTATTCAATTTTTATTTATTCTTATTTATTCTTATTTTAATAAACTAGATTTTATTATTTATTAAAAATATTATTTAACTATCATCAATTTGAGATAAACTTTCTTCATCTACTATATCAACTATATCATCAACGTCTATTTCATTATTAGCTAATTTTTTAAGGAGTTCTGAACCAACTTCAGTTCCTTTAGCTATTAAAGTGTCATCAGCTCTAATTACAGTATTTTTATCAGGACCGTAAATCCAATTTTCATCTCTTCTTATAGCTATTACAATCATTCCTGTTCTATTAGCTAATACTAATTCACCAAGAGATTTATCACATAATTCAGAATCATTCTGGACACTAACACTTACAATCAATTCTTCTGCTTCTTCCATAACCATTTTGAATACTGGATGTGGTTTAATACCTTTAATAACAATATCTGCTAAATCTTTAGCTGCATTAGCTATACTTTCAGCTGCTTCAGCTATTTCAAGAAGAGCTGTCAATTTTTCTGCATCTTCAACAGATCTTGCAGCTACAAGAGATTGCTTTTTAATTTCATAATTTGAGCTATTTACCTTGTTTTCAAGCTTCAAAACCTCTTTTGCTGCATCTTTACTATTGAAAAGAACAGCTGAGTAGGCTAAATCTACCATTAATTCTGATAGATTTTTCATCTCTATTAAAATATCTTTTATGCTTGGCATTTGTTTACCCTTCTTGATTATATTATTATTTTAGAATTATATTCTTAAGATTTATTTCATTATTAAATTATTTGTTTATTTTAAAATTTTTTAATTATTTTAATCATGTTATTATTTATTTTTATCTTAATTAAGAATTTTCAATTTTATCTTAATTAAAAATATTTAATAATTTTGAAATTACATTTATATTATATTTATATTAATTTTTATTTATTTTATTAAATTTTATTAAAATTCTATAGAATCTATAACAAAACTATATTTTGTATAAAAATACCTATTAAAATATCAATGAATTCTTGTAGATAATAATTAATTATTAGATAATAATTTACATATCAATTTATTAGATATAAATTTATTATATATTAATTTATTAGATAATATTCTATTATATATCAATTTACAAGATATTAATTTATTAAATATTATTTTTATTATATATTAATTTGCTAAATTTTAATTATCTTTTTTTCTAGTTTCTAAGATACAATGTTTTCTTAGTTTAAGTAATTCTTTTTTCTTAGATTTTAGATCATCAACTTCTTTTAAAATGTTTTTTAGACCTTTTTTTACACATTCTACAGTATCTTTTTGGTGAATCCATTCACAGTCTTCACAGCTCCAAACACCTTTTCCTTTTATCCATTTTCCACCTGTAGACCCATCTCCGCATGGATAGAAAGGACAATAACACAAATCACAGTATTGTGGGCCGTTTTTACATTCGTGGCATGGATAATAATCACAGTCTGTATTTGGGCCAGATACTGATTCTCCAGCTAAATATTTCTCGTAAAATTCTCTAGAAAGAGGATGAATATCTGATTTAACAACATAACCTCTTGGTGTAATCATATAACCATCTTGAAGATAAGTTAAGGAGTTTCCAACAATTAATATTGTTGACATATTAATATCATCTTCATTTAGATTTTCAAGAGTTACTATCTTTGTTTTTACAGATTCATTAGAATCATTATTATATCCACTTTCACTACTATCAACAATTCCAATTAAAGTTTCTAGTGGTTTTGTTTCCATTAATATTTCTTTAAATCTTCTAAAAGGCTTTTTTCTAGATTTACTAATTGGGTTGTAAATAGCCATAATAAAATCAGCTTTAGAAGCAAATTCTATTTTTTTTTCAATTTCTGAAAGTGGAGTTAATATATCACTTAAACTAATAACTGCAAAGTCATGAAGTGGTGCCCCAAGAAGTGAAGAAGCAAAATTTACAGCTGAAACACCTGGAAAAACTTTAATATCATTTTTGGGATCAAATCCCTCATATTTTCCAATGAGTTGAAAAATCAAGTTAGCCATTCCATAAACACCAGGGTCTCCAGAGCTTACTAAAGCTACAGTTTTACCTTCTAAACTTTTTTTTATTGCAAGTTCCCCTCTTGCAATTTCATCTCCCATTCCTTTCTTGATGATTTCCTTATCTTCAATTAGATCATAAATAGAGTCAATATATTTTTTATATCCAATAATAACATCAGACTCTTCTAAGGCATCAAGAGCTGAAACAGTTATTTCTCTTCTTCTTGGCCCAATTCCAATTATATTAATCATCAAGTCACCTTTAATTTGCTGCAATATGTATTAGTTAGTCAGTTGAAGTTTATTTAATAGTCTAATTTATTTAATAGTTTAACTTATTTAATAGTTTAATTATTGATATTGTGATTATCCAATCGTGATAGTTCCATTACTATTACTGTTGCTTGACCCTGCATTAACAGTAGATCCATTAATAGTGGAGTTGTTGGTTCCACCAAAGAGTTTAAGTATTGATAATATTCTAATAGTGCTTAAATCAATTATAATCCCACTACTAGTTACATTAGCTTTTGCCGTAGCTGTTATAAGATAATCAGGAGTTCCTGACAAAACTATTTGTCCTGATGTTGTATTAGGTGAAGAAAATCCTAAAGCTGTTATATTGACATCGATTTCACCATTTTCTGTATCTGAGTATGTAGTTACATTCATAGTGTTGATATCTATTCCATCTACTTTTGCAAGAGCCGATAAGTTAGTTGCAACATCATCTTCATTTGTTATATTTATCTTTTGAGGATCCTTAATCAATACACTGTTAATATTTTCAGAACTGAAAAAATCAGCTATTGTACTAATTTGTAAATCGATAAGCCCTTTTACATCTGGTGCTTCTGAAGTTATGATTGTATAGGAACTTAGAAGCCCTGCTTCAAAGAATCCTATAAAAAGCAATATGATAAGTATAATTTTAAGTGCCCTTGGCATGTAATCACCTAATAATTCAATTAATAAATAGGATTTTTAAATAATCATGTTAATCAATTTTTTAATTATAGTTGTATGATAATTCAAATCAACAAATAATGCTAATTCTTAATAAATTTAATTATTAAATTTAATAATCTTAATTAATAATAATTTAATAGTTTATAATACTTTATAATAGTATTTAATATCTTTAATATCTTTTATATCTTTAATATTAATTTATTTTATAAATAAAAAATATAAAATATTTATTTTCATTTATTTTTCTATAGTTTAATCTTAATTAAATATAATATATTAAATATGTTTATTCATTATAATAAAACTAACTGTTATTATAATCATTGTTGATTTGTTAATTATTAATAATAAATTATTGATATTGTAGTTATTATTTTTAATATTAGTTAAAAATATAAAGATAGAGAATTAATTATAATAAATATAATAAACAAAAATTGAATAAAAAATAATACAATGATAGTGATAAATAAATAGAATAAATACATTAACACGATAAATACATTAAACAGAATAAATAAATATATTAAATAAGATGATATGTTAAATTTATTAATTTATTAATTACTTTAATACATTATATATTTTAATACATTATATATTAATCACATCAAATAAGATTTAAAATAAAATTATTTAAGATAGATATAAATGACAACAGAAGTTCTTTTTAAATTTGCCAAAAAAGATATTAATTTATCTCCAAAAGCTTATGATTTAATCAATGGATTAGAAGATCCTTTAGACTTTTCATCATCACTCATTGTTAGATTAAAGAGTCAAGAATTTTCTAAAAATGATTTAATTTCTTTAGATGCTGTAATAGTTGAAGAATTTATAAAAACCTTAGGCTTAGATCTTCCATCACATGATGGTGGTGAAAATTCAATTTCTAAATCTCAAAAAACTCTTATTCATAATGAAAAACAGGATAATAATGTTGATGAAAATACTATTGGAGAAAACGAAATTGATAATGATAGTTATAAAGTGAACAATATTAAAAAACCTATTTGTTCTTCAGGTCCTAATTCTTCTATTGTTGATACTATTTCTACTATTTCTACTGATTTTACTGATTCTAATCATAATTCTATTGATGAACTGGGTGAAATGGGTGAAATAGATAAAATTGATAAAGTTACTGATGGGACTGTTAAAAATATTGATGATTATAATCCTCAAGATATTCCAACTGAAATCGAAGTTAAGAAATTTGAAGCTTCTAAATGTAAAAGAAATTCTAAAGAATCTACAATAGACTATGATTTTGAGATACTTCAAGATACTAGTAAAAAATCTTATACTAGTGGGGAAATTGGGAATTTAATTACATATTTCAAAAATAGATATGATAAATTGTCAAATATTCTCTCTCGAAGACCAGAACTTAAAGCATATCAAAAAATAAATGATCTTGAAGAAAAAGCAACAGATTTAAACCTAATTTTAATGGTTAGAGAGATTAGAACCACAAAAAATGGACATAGAATTATTGTATTTGAAGATGATACAGATGAAATAAGTGTTCTCTTCCATAAAGATAATCATGAATTATTTAGACAGTCAGAAAAACTTGTTAAAGATGAAATTATTGGTTTAATTGCTGAAAGGAAAGGAGATTTAGCTATTGCTACTCAAATCATTCAACCAGGTGTTCCAAGAATAGCTCAAAAATCAATGGATTTTTCAGCTGTATTTACTTCTGATGTTCATATTGGTAGCTTAACATTTCTTGAAGATGCTTTTGTAAGATTTACAGACTGGTTAAATGGAGATTATGGAACTGAAGAACAGAGAGAAATCGGAAATGATATTAAGTATATGATTGTTGGTGGAGATATAGTTGATGGAATAGGTGTTTATCCAAACCAAGATAAGGAATTAGCTATTAAAGATATTACAGAACAATATGACGAAGCAGCACGTCTTCTTGGAAATATTAGAAGTGATATTAAGATTATTATTTCACCTGGAAACCACGATGCATCAAGAGTAGCTGAACCACAACCAGCGATACCTGAAAAATATGCAAAATCTCTTTATGAACTTAATAATGTTGAATTTGTAAGTAATCCTTCTATCGTAAGTCTTGATGGATGGAATACTTTAATTTACCATGGACGTGGTTTTGATGATATAGCTATTACTGTAAAAGGTTTTTCACATGAAAGGAATGATTTAATTATGGAAGAATTATTAAATAAACGTCATCTTGCACCAATTTATGGAGAAAGAACTCCTCTTGCTTCAGAGCTAGAAGATCATCTTGTCATTGATAACATTCCAGATATTTTCCATACAGGTCATGTTCATATCAATACTTATAAAAATTATAAAGGAGTTCACATGATTAATTCTGGAACTTTTCAGACACAAACAGAGTTTCAAAAAGTTCATAATATTCTTCCAACTTGTGCAGAAGTTCCAGTTCTTCATAGAGGTGTTTATAAACAATTAAAATTTATCTGAGCTGATTAAAATATTAATACAATTTTAGCTCACTATTTATTATCTAAAGGTGTAATTATGAATAAAAATGATAATATTAGAAGTGTTATAGAAGTTTCAAAATATCTTTTTGACAGAAAATTAGTTTCAGGTAAGGCTGGAAATGTAAGTGCTAGATTTAAAGGTAGTGGGATGGATATAATAGCTATAACTCCTACTATGAGATCTCTTGGATCTATAAAAGAAGAAGATATTGTTTTAATAGATATAGATGGTAATAACTTAACAAAAGGAACACCTTCATCTGAAATTAACCTTCATTTAGCTATTTATAAAGCAAACAATGATATTGGAGGGATTGTTCACACTCATTCACCTTTTGCCACGGGGTTTGCTTTTTCAGACAAAAGGATAAAAAGACTTGAAGGATTTGGAAAGATAACTTCACCTTACTTAGCTGACATTGATTATGAAAAACCAGGAAGTCAAGAATTAGCTGATGCAGCTGCTCATGTTCTTAAAAATGAAGATGTTTTAATATTAAAGAAACATGGGGTTATATCTACTGGAAGTAATGTAAGTGAAGCATGTTCATTATCTGAGTTTGTAGAGGATATAGCTAAAACTCAGTTTATATCTCATACTTTGAATCTATCTAATTCTTTCTAATTTTTCTTTTTATTTCTTTTTATTTTCTTTTTTATTTTTATTTAGATATTTTATTTTTTAACAATATTTACTAATTTTAGAATATTCATAAAAGATATATAATAGAAATTTTATTATTTAGGAAAAAATTAAATAATACTTTTTACAGATATATATACATTATTTTATTTACAGTATGTATATATTAAGGTATTTAAAGTATTTTAAAGAAAATATGAAGGGATTTTATGAAAGAAGAAGTAGGAAATGGAAAGGTAATTAATGTTATGGAAAACTATAATTTGTCTAACATTATAGTAGATGGAAAATTTTTTACAGCTTTGTTAAATCAAAAAGAAGATTTATCTAAAATAAAAGATCTTGGAACATTTGATGTTAAATTAAATAATGGTAGAATGTTATTTGATTGTAAAATTGATAATGAAACATCTGAAGGTAATAGAATTATCATTAGGGGATATTTTACAAAATTTGAATAATTTTGCTTTCAAATAAATAAAATTTAATTAAATAGAAAAAATATATTAGAGATAAATAAAAAAATTGAAATTGTCTAATAGATAATGAATAATGATAGTAGAATAAGTTGAATAAATAAAATAATAAAATATAATTTTGTGACAATTGTCACATTAGAAAAATAAAATAATTTAATAAAAAAGAAATTAGTTGGTTTTAATAGATTCTAACTTACTTAAAACTTCCCAAATGAGAGTTCTTGCGTGAATTGGTATGTTAGGATCGTTACTAATTTCGTCTAAAATTAAAATAACTGCACTAGCTCTTACAGTTTCATCTTCTTCTTCATTATTCAAAATGGTGTTTGATTCATCTGCCGCTCTTCTAATATTACGTGGAACACTAGGATTCTCCATAATATGTTTTAAAATTTCAGAAACTTCACCAAAAATACTGTTACTCATAAATAATCCTCCAGAAATTAAAATAAATAATAATTAACTTTATACTAATTTTATACTAATTTTTACATAATATTTAAATATAGGTATATAAACTTATAATTGATATAAATATTTATAATAAGTAATATACACATTTAAAAACGTAAATTATCACGAATTCATTAAATACACTTAAATTGAGCAATAATAGTAAATATAATAAATATTAAAAATTTTAATATAATTAAAGTTATAGTAATATTTAATGTCAAATTACTATACATTCCTTATATTACAACTATCTATTTAAAAAGTTTTTGTATTTTCACTAGTATTTCAATAATTTTTATATAAATTAAAAATTTTTAATATCAAAAACTTTATCTATTATAAAAACTAAAATAGATATTATAAAATCAAGTAAAAGTATTACTTTTATAAATAATTACTTTTATAAATAAATTTTTATATGATTATTACAATATATTTAGAATATATTTATTTATTATAAACTAAAATTGATAATAATATTAATACAATATAATAATCAATTTCAATAATCAAATTTTACTTAAATTTTACTAAACTAACAAATATAATTAATAATTTTAACATTATTAATAGGAGAATTTATATGTCTGATATTATAAGAAGCTGGCGTCATATTCAACAAAGATATAACCTTATTGGATCTAAATGTACTAATTGTGATGGAGTATACTTTCCCCCAAGGGTAATTTGCCCGAAATGTAGAAGAAAAGGAAATATAGAAAATATTCAATTTAGTGGGAAAGGAAAAATTCATAGCTTTTCAATAGTTGAAACTCCAACTGATGATTTTAAAACTATAGCACCTTATGCAGTAGCTATTATTGAATTAGAAGAAGGTGCAAAACTCACATCTCAACTTGTGGAATGTGATTTAGATGAAATTGAAATCGGAGATCCTGTTGAAATGGTATTTAGAAAAATCAGAGAAGACGGTGATGATGGAGTAATTTCATATGGGTTTAAATTCAAGCCAGTCAAGTGAAAATACTAATTTCACAAATAATGACTTGAAAACATCGAATATAATTCCTGATGATTTTGGAGTTCTTCTTATTAGTCATGGAAGTAGTTTACCCTATGCAGAAGAAACTTTCAAAGAAATAGCTAATAAATTTGTTATTAAAACAGGATATAACACTGAAGTTGGATATATGAAGGTAGCTGAACCTTCTATTTCTAAAGCTATTGATATTTTAGTCAGTAAAAATGAAAATTTAAAAAAAATAATAGCTATGCCAGTATTTTTAGCTCCAGGAATTCATACAAACATTGATATACCAATTATTTTAGGTTTAGAACCAAAAGAAACCGATCCAAGATGCCCTGATGGAAATTATTCTGATGATCATTATCTTAATAAAACCGAACCTGTAAACTTTACTGGAGAAATCGATTTAATCGATTGTATTGGCCCTGATCCTGTTATTATAGATATCATTAATAAAAAAGTGGAATTAGCTATAAAAAAATCAAATAAGGATATAAACTCAGAAAAAACAGGTGTTTTACTTGTTAGTCATGGGAGTAGATTAAATTATAACAGAGAGTTTATAACTGATATTTATAATCAATATAAAAATCAAACTAAATTTCATGTTGGACAAGGTTTTATGGAACTTTGTGAACCTACAATCTCACAAGCTATTGATGAAATGATAAATAAAGCTGATTTCGAAAGATTAGTTGTTGTTCCTGTATTTTTAGCTCCAGGAGTTCATACTACTAGAGACATTCCTACTATCTTAGGTATTCTTGAAGAAAATGAATCAAATTCTCATAATCATTCTCACGGTCATTCCCATAATCATAATCATGATCATGTTCATGTTCATGGAGATAATGTCGATTTTGATGGTGAAATTCTCTATACTGAACCACTAGGGGATGAAGATCTAATTATTGATATCATTAAAAATAGAATTGAGAGTAAAATTATTGAATAATAAAATAATTTCAATATTTTTATTTATTTTTACATATTAAATTTTTATCTATTTATCCTTTTTTATTATTTATTTTATTATAATTTTTTAGTTTTAATGTTTTTATATTAATCTTTATTAAATTTTATTAGTTTTTATTATATTTCATTATATTTTATTTATTTTAAATTTTTATAGTTTAATATTCTTTAAATTTTTTTAAAGAAAAATTGATAAAATATATAATATACTTTAATTAAAATAAAAATTATATTAAAATGTAATTGATTAATATAAAATCATCTTTAAAAAATTGAAATAATAATTATCTTATTTATTAATAAAAATCAGGAGAGCAATAATGATAGAAAAAGAACCAAATTTTACATCAGAAAATACAGGAATACTATTAATGAGTCATGGAAGTAGACATCCATTGGCTAGTGAAACTTTTAATAAAATAGCTGATATGTTTAGAGAAGAAACTGATTTTAAAGTGAATGTAGGATATATGGAGATTCATGAACCTAATATTCCTAAAGCTCTTGATGAACTAGTAAAAGGTACAAAAATCGATACAATAATTGCAGTTCCTGTTTTTTTAGCTCATGGAATGCATACAACTAGAGATATTCCTAAAATACTGAGATTAACCGATGATGAAGCAACTGACGACCAAAATACCCCTAAACATCATAGTCATGAGGAAAAACACCATTCAAGTAATGAAGATCATAGTCATGAAGAAAAGCATCAGCATGGTCATCATCACCATCATGACCTTGAAAAGATTGATTTTGATGGAAAAATAATATATACAGAACCTTTGGGAGCAGATTCTTTGGTTATTGAAATAATTAAAAATAGAGTTAATAATGCTTTAAAAATTAAATAAGCAAATAAACTCATTATTATTTAAAAATAATTGGATATTATATTTAATACACTTGTGATGCCTTTAAAATCTCGGTACCTCTTAGAATAAGCAAATATGCTTTCCCATATCTATCAAAACTAATTCCTTCAAATTCACGTTTTGTAGAAAATATGGTGTAATAAAAATCATTCATAGTTAAAGTTCCTTCTATCATTTTAGTTAAAGGTGCTGAGTAAATTGCTCCATCAGAAACTAAATAAATCCGATTATTTTTTTTGTTTACAGCTAATGATTGAGGATATGTTCCAGGACGGTTCTCTATTATAGTTAATAATTTCATCTGGATTTTATTTCCACTTAATTTTCCAGAAAATATATATGAGTATCCTGATGGATTTATTTTAGATTTTACAGTTTTATCTGTGTAAAAATTTCCTTTTTTATCAAAAGCTAAATTAAGAAATGGTTTAATATATTTATTATTAAGTTTAGCCTTGAAATTATAGATTAAATAAGGGGTAAGTGTTTTTAAACTGATTTTCATTAATTTTAAGTTATTTGAATCGTGATTATTATCTTGCCACATGTATAATGAATTAGTTTTTGAATCATAAGTAAGAGATTGCCCATGACCTCCAATAAATTTTTTTCCTATTTTTATACCACTTTTAATTCTCTTTTGCTCTTTTGTTAGCTTTGAACCCTTTCTCATACTGGTTCCAAGCTTTCTGAGTTTAGATAATCCTTTTCCTTTATTATATTTATCAATTATTTTAGTGTCATATCTTATAATAAAACCTTTATTTGATCCATATCCTGCAGAAGTATATATATAAATATATTTTCCTTGAACTACTATAGACTGACAGTTATACCAATATTCGGTCTTTCCATTTTTTCCTCCATCTTTCCAAGACATTGGAAGGAAATATTTGGTTATAAATGTATATTTTTTTCCTATTTTCGTTTTTATAGTGTTTTTATCGGTTTCGTATCCTTTTTTTCTAGAGTATTTAGGAGATTTTGAATAGGTTTTTGGACTATTCACGAATTTTGGAGCATTTGTGTTTTTAATTTCTACTGTTTTATTAGAATCTATATCAACATCATTTATATTCTTAACATTTGCACTATTTACACTATTAATATCTGATAATATTAATATTAATCCAATAAGTATTAACATACTTAAAAAAACTTTTTTTTGTTTCATATTCACACCAACCCCCTGTTAGTTTTTTGTTTTATAGTTTACTAATTAATACTATTTATAAATATTCTTATTATATTTTCTATAATTTGAAAATATTACATTTAAAATTATTGTAAAATTTTATTATATTCAAAAACAAATATATTATAATGTCAAATAAACATCTTCAAGTTTCAAATCTTGGTGAAAAAAAGTTAATTGAGAGGATTGTTGAAAAATCAAATGACTTTCATAGCTCAATAAATAATAAAAAAAATAATATTAATTTCACACAATTTATTGGAGATGATGCTGCATTAATCGATTTTAAAAAGAATGAAGATAAAAACGAAACATATTTGATAGCAACATCAGATCTTTTGATCCAAAATCAGCATTTTCCGAAACAAATGTCTTATTTCCAAATGGGATGGAAAGCTGTAACAGTAAATGTCAGTGATTTGGCAGCTATGGGAGCAAAACCAACTGGGATTTTAATTAATTTAGCTATTCCAAAAAATCTTAAACTTAGCTATTTTGATGAAATAATTGATGGAATTTTAAATGCATGTTATTATTACAAAATTCCTCTTATTGGTGGAGATACAAATCAGGCTGATCAAATCATAATCTCAGGAACTGCATTAGGAAAAACAAAAAAACAAAATACTTTGAAAAAATATGGTTTCAAAAAAGGGGACTTAATAGGGATCACTGGAGAATTGGGATTAGCTGCATTAGGATTTGAAATATTAAAAGAAGAAAATATCAAAATAATAAAAAATGGACTAAAAAATAAAGAAATTTCTCAAGCTATTATTGATTTAGCTATTGAAAAAGTTTTAAAACCAAAAGCTAGATTGAATGAAGGAATTATTCTCAATAAATTTGCTTCTTCAGCTACTGATATTACTGATGGATTAGCTAGTGAATTATATGAACTTTTTGATGCTGATAAACGTAATAATAAAGATAGTAATTTAGGATTAAGAATTTATGAAGATAAAATAGCCAATGAACCGATTTTTAAAGAAATTTATAAGATATCTAAGTTTTTAAATAAAGATATATTAGACCTTATATTCCACGTTGGAGAAGATTTTGAGGTTTTATTTACTTTTAACAATAATAATAAGGAATATTCTAACATTTATAATAATTTTGGCAGTGATTATATTATAATTGGTGAAATTAATAATTCTAATAGAGTTGAAATCGAATATTCTAATGAAAAAATAGAAAAATTATCTCCAAAAGGATATGAACACTTGTCTAATGATTGATTAAATAATTTGGTTACATTATTATATTATTATAAATCATATAATATCATATTATTATATTCTTATATTAATCATTGGTTATTTGATTATTTGGTCCTGATTATTATCTAGCTGGGTTATTTGATTATATTATTTGATTATTCTATTATCTAATTATATATTAATAGAGGTAAAATAATGATAGTTGAGTCGATTCTATATGATAAAATAGATAAAAATATAGATAGAAATATAAAAAATATAGATGAATTCATAAAAGAGGAATCATCAAAAAACGTTCAATGCAATGTTTGTAATCATAGGTGTAAAATAGCTGATAATAAATATGGATTTTGTTTAACACGTAAAAATAGACATGGAACTCTTTATAGTTGTAATTTTGCATCAATTTCTTCTCAAGGTATAGATCCAATTGAAAAAAAACCATTGTATCACTTTCTTCCAGGATCTTTAAGTTACTCACTTGGTGGTTTTGGTTGTAATATGAGATGTTTGAATTGTCAGAACTATATCATCTCTCAAAATTTAGTGAAGAATAGAAAAGCTATTGAAATCTTTCCAGAAAAAGCTGTGGAAAATGCTATTAGTAATAATTGTCAATCGATTTCTTGGACCTATAATGAACCTACTATGTACTTAGAGTACACACTTGAAACAGCTTTATTATCTCATAAAAAAGGCCTTAAAAATATCTATGTCAGTAATGGTTATATGAGTGAAAAAGCTCTTGAACTCCTTATTCCAAAAATTGATGCCTTTAATATTGATTTGAAATCAATGAACAATGAATTTTATAAAGATATTTGTCAGGCCACTCTTGACCCTATATTAGATAATTTAAAAGTTATTTATAAAAATAAAAAACATCTTGAAATTACAAATCTTTTAATCAGTGATTTTAATGATTCAAATGAGTTAATAACTAGTTTAACAGAGTTTATAGCTAATGAATTAGGAAAAAAAGTCCCAATTCATTTTTCAAGATTTTTTCCACATTATAAAATGGAAGATGTTCCACCTACAGAAATAAATAAACTAATGAGAGCAAAAGAAATAGCTATTGAATCAGGACTAAAATATGTTTATTTAGGAAATGTCCCATCAGACCAAAGTACCTATTGTCCTAATTGTAATGAACTACTTATTGAAAGAAATAATTATAATACTATTAATAAAAGAAAAATTAAAGATAATAAATGTGTTAATTGTGGCGAAAAATTAAATATTGTATTTTAATCAGTATTTTAATTGAATATTTTTTTAAATAATTTAAATAATTTAATCAATATAATTAATTTAATTAATTTAAATAATTTAAGCAATTTAATTAATTATAAGTAATTATAAGTAATAAATAATTAATATTAAAATTATGAGGAATTGAATTGAAAAAATTTAACTTTATCAAAACATCCATTGAAGGAATTTTCATTATAGAGCCAACAATTTTTGGGGATGAAAGAGGATACTTCTTGGAAACATATCATAAAAAGGAATTTGAGGAAAATGGACTAAATGTGAATTTTGTTCAAGATAATCAATCAAAATCCACTAAAGGTGTTTTAAGAGGACTTCACTTCCAATATACTCAACCTCAAGGAAAACTTGTGAGAGTAATTAAAGGGGAAGTTTTTGATGTAGCTGTTGATTTAAGAAAGGATTCCACTACTTATGGGGAATATATAAGTGTAATTCTTTCAGAAAAAAATAAAAAACAGTTTTACATTCCTCCTGGATTTGCCCATGGTTTTCTTGTGTTGAGTGATGAAGCTGAGTTTACCTATAAATGTACAGATTTCTATAATGGTCCTGATGAAGGAGGAATAATATGGAATGATCCAGAAATTGGTATTAAATGGCCATTAAATGAAAATGAAATGATATTATCTGAAAAAGATATGAAATGGAAATCTTTAAGTGAAACACCAACTGATTTTTAAGGTATTTTTTAGAGAGGTTTAAAGATGAAAATATTGGTTACTGGTGGAGCAGGGTTTATTGGAAGTAATTTTATTCATTATATGTTAGAAAAATATCCTGATTATTGTATTATCAATTTAGATTCACTTACATATTGTGGAAACTTAGAAAATCTAAAAGATACAGAAAAAAATCCTAATTATAAATTTATAAAAGGAGATATAGCTAACAATCAACTTATTGATACAATTGTTTTTGAAAATAAAGTTGATTATATTATCAATTTTGCAGCTGAATCTCATGTAGATCGTAGTATACAAAATCCTAAAATATTTTTAGAATCAAATATTATTGGAACTCAAAATCTTCTTGAGATAGCTAAAAAGTATCATGAAAAAGGCCAACTTAAAAAATACATACAAATTTCAACTGATGAAGTGTATGGAACTCTTGGTAAAACTGGTTATTTTACAGAAAAAACTCCTTTAGCTTCAAATAGTCCTTATTCAGCTAGTAAAGCCGGGGCTGATCTTATTGTTAGAGCTTATCATGAGACTTTTCATCTTCCAATAAATATTACTAGATGTTCTAATAATTACGGCCCTTATCAGTTTCCAGAGAAATTAATTCCATTAATGATCAATAATGCTTTAAATAACAAAAAACTTCCAGTTTATGGAGATGGAAAGAATGTAAGAGACTGGTTGCATGTCTATGATCATTGTACAGCTATTGATTTGGTTCTTCATAAAGGAAAAGCAGGAGAAGTATATAATATTGGTGGAAACAATGAAAAAGAAAATATTGAAATTGTTAAACTAATACTTCAATACTTAAAAAAATCAGAAGACTTAATTGAATATGTTGAAGATAGATTAGGGCATGATAGAAGATATGCTATTGATTCAACTAAAATACAAAAAGAATTAGGATGGAAACCAAAATATACATTTGAAATTGGCATGAAAGAAACTATTGAATGGTATTTAGCCAATAATGATTGGTTAAATAATATTATTTCTGGAGATTATATTAGTTATTATGAAAAAATGTATGGAAAAGATTGAGATTTATTTATTATTTAATCATCAATCTTATAATTTTATTTAAATCATTTTATTCTAGTAATTTTATTCTAGTGATTTTATTTTAATAATTTTATTTTATCAGTTTTATGATGAATTTTACTCACTTAAACTAACTCTTTCGAATTTTTCTTCTTTTCCGAGTAATTTAGTAGCATCTACACCTAATTTAGTTGTAGTCCCATCTGGGAGAGCTACTGGATCAAGAGAAGAGCCTCTTGCTTGAGGAACAATAATTATATCATCATCACCTTTGACTCTTGTAGCTATTGCATATTCGAGATCTTGAGGATCAAAAATATCAATATCTTCATCTACAACAACAGCATGTTTTAATGAAGGATGAGCTGCAAGTGCAGCCATGATAACATTTTTACCATCACCTTGTGTTTGTTTTTCGATAGCTATTGCTGCATGTAACCAACAACAACCTCCTTCAGTAAGAACCACATTTTTAATTGTGGGAACTGTGTTTTTGACAGCTTGGAATATTCTTGGCTCTTGAGGCATTCCTTGAAGTAATTTATGTTCAAAACCAGCTGGAAGAATAGCATGATACATGGCATTTTCTTTTAAATGCATTTGATCTAATTTTATCACTGGTTCATCGCGTATAACATCATAAGTATCAGTTAAATCAACAAATGGTCCTTCTTTGGCTCTTTCTTTAGTTAATATTTTACCTTCAAATATTATATCTGCTTGAGGAACTTTTAAACCAGTTTTTTCTAGTTCAATTAATCTTAATTCTCCATTTTTAAAATTATTAGCTACTTCCATTTCATCATGATCGATTGGAATAGAGGTAGTAGTTGCAAGAAGTGTTGAAGGATCCATTCCAATAGCTATAGCTATTTCAAGATCTTGATTTAATCTTTCAGCTTTTTGGAAGTAAGTATAAAGGTTTCTTGGAACGATTCTTATAGCTAATTTATCTTTACTGAGAACTAACATTCTATGAATTGAAGCATTTTGAATTCCAATTTCTGGATCTTTTGCAAATACAACTCCTGCAGTTATATATGCTCCACCATCTCTTTTATAATGAGTTAAAATAGGAATTTTATTTAAATTAGCTTTTTCAGTTGTATATTTATAATCATTTGATGAATCATTAATATCGCTACTTTTTGTGATTTTTTGAGGATTTTCAGTAGCTTTGATTACTTTCTGTAGAATTTCATCAACATTACAACCGAGAGATTTAGCTATTTTCTCTCTTGTATTACATATTCCTGAAATTATTGAAATATCATATCCTTTAACATTTTCTAGGACAACTGTTTTTTTAGGATGTTCTCTAAGTATTCTAGCTGCTTCATATTCACTAGATACTTCTTCCTTTATTTTTAATATCTCATAATCTTTTTTTATCAAATTTAAAAAGTTTTCCATAATATTCCCTCAAATCCTTCTTATAACCCTAATTTTATTTTGTATGATGATTTTTGGTTAATAATGATTATTATTTATAAATTATCTATCATTTTATAGTATTTACATTATTTTTAGATTATTCATTGTATAAATTATCTATTGTTATAAATCAGCAGTTTTATATTTCATTAGCTTTAAATTATCTTCAATAGTTTTATTTGATATTCCTAAGATTTCACCAGCTATAACTCCTGCATTTCTTCCATTTTCTATTCCAACTGTTCCAACCGGGACTCCAGGAGGCATATTTACCATTGAAAGTAATGAATCAAGACCATTTAATTCTACAGAACATGGAACTCCAATCACAGGTTTTTCACTAAGTGCTACAATTGAACCTGTAACATGAGCAGATAAACCAGTAACAGCTATAAATAGCTTAACATCTTTCATTTTCTCAATATACTTTTCAAATTTGTCTGGATATCTTATTGGAGAAATAACACTTATATCGTAGCTAATTCCTAATCTATCTAAAGTCAATGCAACTTTTTTTGCTTCTTCAATATCAGAATAACTTCCAGGCACAACTGATACTAAAGGAGTGTTTTCCAACTCATTTTCTTCAGATTCTTTAAAAACTTTATCAGTATGAGGTTCTTTTTTGTTTAATTTTTCTTCACTTATTTCATCATAATTCTCTAAAAAGTCTTTAATGAATAGTTCTCCATTAATTTCAGAAACTAACTTTTCTTCATCTTTTTTGACTTTTTCTTGATAAGATTTTCTAAGTTCAGATACTTTCTTTTTTACTTCAGGATCATTAACACCAATTATTTGTCCTGCAAGTATTGCACCATTATCTCCTCTATCTATTCCAACAGTAGCTACTGGTGCTGGGAAAGGCATTTGTGATGATGCGCAAAGTGCATCTAATCCTCCTAACTTAACATCTACTGGAACTCCAATAACAGGTCTATGGGTATATGCAGCTATTGCTCCTGGAAGGTGAGCAGCTAATCCAGCTATTCCTATGAATACTTCCACTCCAATTCCAGTAGCTTCAATTACAAGTTTTTTCACTTTTTCATGTGTTCTATGTGCAGATGCAACTTTTAAACTATATGGAATTTTAAGTGTTTCAAGAATATCAATGGATTTTTGAGCTATTTTTAAATCAGATGCACTTCCAAGGATTATCATTACTTTAGGATTCATTCACATCACTTTAATCAATAGTATATTCGTTTTTATTTTTATTATCATTTATTGAAGAATTTAAAATAATTCAAACTAATTTAAACTAATTTAAACTAATTCAAAATAATTAAAATAATTTAAAATAACTTAAATTCATCAAGTAATTAAAATTGACAATTGAATTTATTTATTATTTTAATTTTATTCATTACTTTTTTTATTTATTATATATGCAATATTTAATATTTAAAAACTTTTATAAAATAATATTTACAAATAAGAATAGTACAATAAAAATTAAAATAATGATAAATGAAAATTAATAATTATTTTAGAGTATTTTATTATAATAAAAAATATAATAAATATTAGTAAATTTGATAATAGATGTATTATAATAAATAATTTTAATAAATATTTAGTAAATCTAATAAATAGATAAATAATATGTATAATATATATAATAACTTAATAAATATTAGAATAAATTCAATAAAAAGATAATATATTTATTTATAATTATTATAATTATTTTATTTATAATATATTCATAAAATATCTAATAAAAGGTGTAAAATGGAAAATAATACTTCAAATTCGGTTTCAATTATTATACCTGCTTATAATGAAGAAGCAACTGTATCTAAGGTAGTTGGCGTGGCTAAAGAATTACCTTATGTAAATGAAGTTATTGTTGTAGATGATGGGTCTTATGATAAGACAGTTGAAGAAGCAAAATTCGCAGGAGCCGATGTTATATCTCATGCTAGTAACCAAGGAAAAGGTTCAGCCATTAAAACAGGTTTTAGACATTCAAAAGGAGATATTATAGCTTTTATTGATGCAGATATTTATAATCTTACTCAGGAAAAAATTGACATGATAATACGCCCTATTTTAGAGGGTCGAACTGATATTACTAAAACTAAATTCGTGAGAGAAAGTGGAAGAGTAACAGAACTCACTGCAAAGCCTCTTCTTAAATTTTTCTTCCCTGAAATTAATTTTAAACAACCTTTAAGTGGTCAATTCGCAGGTAAACGTTCAGTTTTAAATAAAATTAAATTTGAAAAAGATTATGGTGTAGATGTTGGTATTGTATTAGATGCTGATGTTCGTGGTATAAAAATTGAAGAAGTTGATATTGGAGAGATTAAACACGATATGTCTCCTCTTGAAAATTTGAATGAAATGGCAAATGAGGTTACAAGGACTATTGTTGATAGGGCAATGGAATATGGCCGAGTTACAATGATAGATTCCATGGGTAACTATATTAGAATGGCCACACTTGGCCTTTCATTGATTATTTTGGGATTATTTACTGTATTCTTTGTTCAAGGTTTTCCATATGAGTTAGGGGTGATAATAGGTATTATTGGTTTGATTCTAGCTATTTATTACTTGATTAAATTATTTATTCAGGGTATTCGAGTTTTTAGAAAGAGAAAAAAAGGGAATTTTTTTAGATCATTTATAAAAATGCATTTTCCAGTTCTAATTTCTGCAATTGTATTAATTTTGATGATTTCAACATTTTTTAGTGCAGCTAATTATTCAGATGGAAAAATTTCTATTGAACCAACTTCAAGAAATTTTGTAATATTTCCTGGAGCTACAGATCAACCAATATATGTTAGAGGGCCTTATACTGTAGATAGTGCATTAGAAAATCAAACAAATATCATTAGAATGCCTGGAGATGCTTTAAATACTCTAGAACTTAGTTATGGAGACAAAATGCAGATTGGCAATGAACAATATACAGTTGTTAAAGATAGGCCTGGAGAAGAAAATGTTTTAAGACTTCCATTTAATGCAAGGGCGTTTTTGGATCTTCAAGAAGGGGATGTTATTTCTGATGGAAAAATAAAAGGAGTATTTGAAGGAATTCAAGTTGAACATACACTTAAGCTAAACTCATCTTCTAATTCATCTAATAAAACCATAACTGAAAATACGATTATCAACTCAAGAAACATGAATGGAACCACATTAGATGTTTATTTGGATCATAAACATGTTGGATCGATATCTGCATCATTTAAACCAAATGAAACTTATGATATATATATTGATGGTTCAAGGGCTCTTTCAATAAATATTAATAATGAAACCAAGATAAAAAAAGGAAATACCTATTTAGCTTATTCTGGAGACCATATAGTTGAACTCAATGTTTCTAACAATATATCTACTTCAAAAAGATTCTTCCCTAGCAGATTAGGTCCATTTATTTCTTTTAATCTTTATTAATTATTTTAATTGATTATTTAATTAATATTTTTTATTATTCTTATTATTTTTTATTTTTATTATTTTCTCATTTATTCATTTATTTTTTCATTTTTCATTTTTATTTTTCATTTTTTTAAAAATATCTTCAAAATAAATGAATAAATTTTAATAAATTTTAATAAACTATAATAAAATATGATAAATAAAAATAAAAATAGTTTAATAAATATATAAACATTTTTTTAATAGAATAATAAGCAAAAAAAGATTGATAAGAAATAATATAATAAAAATAAAAATATATTAAAAATAAATTTATAATAATATTAAAAATAATTTAAGAAACATGTTAATAATATACTTTTACAGCTTCATCTAAGTTGTTATAAAGTCCTAAAGCAGCTAAAGCTCCAATTTTACCATGATCTCCAGTAACAGCAATAAGTTTAATATTTAAATCATTTGCCACTTTTTCTGCTTCCTCAACTGTTACCATGCTTGTTTTAGCTTTCATAGAATAATCAGTCAATTTTTTTGGGATGGATAATCCTTCTAAAATTGCTATAGCAGTTTTATCAGAGAGAGTATCTCTTTTAAGAAGTTCAACAGCTCTAGATATTAATTTTTCTTTATCTTCTGCTAACACTGCAAAGGTTAAAGCTATTGAAACACAATTTTGAGTTTTATGGGGATTATGAGGATATAGCTGAACAATTACATGGTCTAAATACTCAAAACCTTCTTTTTTTAACTCCATTCCAACATTGTGGGCCATAGTCCAAGTAGCCCCTTCATCCTTAGTATCAGTATCATCAATACCAATAACTACTTTTTCCATTTTTGGAGTTATTACTGCAGCCTTCCCAAGTTTAGATCCTCCACCTTTTTCATAGATTTCAACTTGTTTAATGCCTTCACCCATACCACGACACATTCCAGCTCCAACACCTGCTCCAGCTAAACCTCCATGAACGACCTTAACTGTGTTATTTTCATTATCAATAGCTACTTCTTCTATTCCTGCAGCATTGATACTAGCTTTAAGATCAAGTGGTTCTTTTCCAACTTTTGTTAGGAATACTTGTTTGTTTCCATCTCTATAAGCGTTTAAAATAAGTTTACTAGTGTTTTTATACTGATTAACAAGCCAATGAGAACCAGAAATACATGGATGATATTCGACAATTTCAACTAGGTTTTCATCAGCCATAGTCACGATTTTTTCATATGGAGCTATCCAAGGATCATTGAATCTTTTTTTTAAATCTTCAGGCTTTAAAATTTCCATAAAATCAACATTAATAATGTATAAATATAAAAATTAATTATTATAAAACAATTTTATTAATTTAATTTTCTATGAATAAAAATTTCATGATAAAATCATAGTATTTTTCATATTATTTTCAAATAATTAGTTATAATTTTCTTTTTTTAGATTATATTAAAGGATCTAAAAGTTTTGTTTTAAATCAAAAAATAATTTATTTAAATAAATAATAATGATTTTTTAATAGATTAATAGATTAATAGATTAATAGATTAATAGATTAATAGATTAATAGATTAATAAATCAATAAATTAATAAATTTTCACAATTTTAACCATTAAATTTCTTTTAATCGGTCGCACATTTTAACAGCTGCTTCAACAGCTCTTTTACCATATTCGACACGTTTATGAGCATCTAATCTTGTCATGCCTGGCCCACTTATACCAAGTGATACTGGTTTTTCAAATTCAAGTGAAAGGTCAGCTATTTTTCTTGAAGCATGTTGAGCTACAATTTGGTCGTGATCAGTTGATCCTTCTATTACAGCACCAAGAGTAATTACTGTATCAATTTCGTCTTTTTCTAATAGCTTTTTAATAGCTAAAGGCATATCAAAGACACCTGGCACTGGAACTACCTGAACAATTTCACAATCTCTAATTTTAGCTTCTTCTTTAGCTAATTCTAACATCATATGAGTTAAATCATAATTAAATTCAGCTACAACAGCCCCTATTCTATATTTTACCATAAATTTCCCTCGTTTTTAATTAATAAATACATGAATTATAAATATAAATTAATTTTTATAAAATAAATTATTATTATCTATTTTAAAATATGATTAATAGTTTTATGTATATATTACTTATAATTACTAATATACACATACTATAGATTTAAATTTTTTCTTTTATTAAAATTATCCTGCTGGTGAGAATACTGTTAATAAGAATCCAGCTACAGCACTCATAACCATAATTAAAATGATTATAATAGCCGCTATTTTTGCCCATGCCATTATTTGCCTCCACTTTTAATTATCATTCTATTAAATTTATAATTTAACAAATATTTTAATATATAAATAATATCTTTAATAAATGCTAATTTATTCAATAATATTAGTTTATTTAATTATTATAATTTAATTATATTCAAATATCTATTATATAAATTAATTTTGATAAATTTTTATAAAATAATTAATCAGTTATTATATTAAATATAGTTATTTAAACTTATACTTTAATTTATGTTTTTGGGAATATAATTTGTTTGTATAATTTAAATTATAATATTGTTTTATAATACTGTCTTTGTATTTTTATATTTGTATGAAATTTTATTAATAAATTGATGCTTATAATTAATTCTAATTAATTTATAATTAATTTATAATTATTTTATAATTATTTTATATCAATTGAAAAATAAAATTTATTATAATTATGAGAATTAAAGAAATTAAAAATGTTTTTAGCTAAATAAAATAACTATTTCTTTTAAACTCTCAACAAGTTTTTTAATATCGTCTTCATTATTATAACAATGAATTGAAGCTCTAATACTTCCTTCATTTGCATTAATTAGATTCAATGAAGGTATTGCACAATGAAAACCACTTCTAACACAAATATTACTTGTTTCATCTAATATTTTACTTATATCATAAGGATTTGCACCTTTTATATTAAAAGAAACGATACTAAATATATTTTCTGGATTTCCATATAATATAACATTATCTATCTCAGATAAACTATTATAAAGTTTTTTTGTTAGTTCTTGAGAATGCTTTTCAATTTTTGAAATTCCAATATCAATTATATAGTCTATAGCTTTTCCAAGACCTATAATTCCACTGATATTTTGAGTTCCACCTTCAAATCTATGAGGAACCTTTTCTAGTTTAAATTCATGATTTTTAAGATTTGTGATGGTTCCTCCACCAAGATTTTTTGGTATTAATTTTTTTAATAATTCTTCTTTTCCATATAAAAAACCTGTACCTGTAGGACCAAGAAGACCTTTGTGTCCAGGTGCAGCTATAAAATCAGCATTAATATCTTTAACATCGATATTCATATGTCCAATTGATTGAGCAACATCAACTAAAAGATAAATATCATCATGTTCATGAACAATCTTTGAAATTTCTTTTATATCTTGACAAGATCCAATAGAATTAGAAACATGTGTAATAGCTACTAATTTTGTATTACTATCGATTAATTCTGAAACAGTTGATGGATCAATGATTCCTTGTGAATTAGCATTAGCTATTTTTACATTAATATTATTACATCCATTATCACTATTTTTTTCAAGATTCAACCAAGGAATAGAGTTAGAATGGTGTTCAATATTTGAAATAATAATATTATCGTTTTCTTCAAAGGGGAAACCATTAGCTACAATATTAATAGCACTTGTAGTGTTTTGAGTGAAAATGATTTCATTTTCAGAAGAATTGATTAATTTAGCTATTTTTTCTCGAGTTTCTTCTACTTTTTGTCCCGATTTTATCGCTGTTCTATAAGCTCCTCGGCCAATGTTAGCATTGTAATTATAATAATAATCATTCATTTCGTCTATAACAATTTTTGGAGTTAAACTAGTACTAGCAGAATCAAGATAAATAATATTATTTAAAATAGGAAAATCTTTTCTTATGTCTTTACTAGATTTCAAGAAAACACCACCTATTTTATCTTATAAGACAATTAATATATTTAACTTATTTAATTTATTTAAGTATTTAATTTATTTAAAATATATTGAATTAGATTCAATTTATTCTATTTTTAATAGCTTCAGACATTTCCATGGTACTAGAATTCCCACCAAGATCTCCAGTAACAATTTTACCTTCTGATAAAACTTTTAAAACAGCTCTATCGATTTTTACTGCAGCTTCTTTTTCACCTAGATATTCAAGCATCATGACAGCTGATAATATCATAGCTACGGGATTAGCTAATCCTTTTCCAGCTATATCTGGAGCAGATCCGTGAACTGGTTCAAACAATCCTCTGTTTTCACCTATATTAGCTGAAGGTATAAGTCCAAGACCACCTACAAGTCCCGCCCCTTCATCAGAAAGTATGTCTCCAAAGAGATTTGTTGTAACAATAACTTCAAAGCTTTGTGGACGGGTTAAAAGATACATAGCTGTTGCATCGACATAAAAGTCCTCTGATTCTATTCCTTCATTTTCATAGTTTTTAGCTACTTCATAGAAAACTTTTTTAAAGAGCCCATCAGTTTTTTTAAGGACATTAGCTTTATGAACTCCTGTGACTTTTTTCCTTTCATTCTTTTTTGCATATTTGAAGGCATAATCACAAATACGTTTAGAAGCTTCTTCTGTTATAACTCGTTTAGCTGTAGCTCCAGTTATATTTCCAGATTTATCTTCAATGTAATCTTCATCTCCAATATACATTCCTTCAGTATTTTCTCTAACAATCATAAAGTCAAGATCATCAAATAATGCATTAGTTCCAGGATATGATTTTACAGGTCGAAGATTTGCAAATAAATCCATTTCTTGTCGAAGCCGAACTATTACATCTGCTGCAGTTTCACCAGCAGCTCCAAATAAGCATGCATCAGCATTTTTTACAATATCTATTGTGTCTTGAGGAAGAGCTTCACCAGTTTTTTCATAACATTCATCTCCAGCATCACCAAATTCATATTTAAACTCAATATCTAAAGCTTCTAAGATATTTAAAGTTGCTTCCATCACTTCTTTTCCAATTCCATCCCCAGGGATTACAGCTATTTTGTACATGATACCATATTATTACTTTTTTATATTTTTATTTTTTAATTAATTATTTTAATTACTATTTTAATAACTATTTTCATTAATATTTTTATTATTTATTATTATTTATTATTATTATAAATTTTTTCAAATAATTAAAAATATAATTATATTATTTTAATTTTTTACCTATTTTTCTTAAAGGTTTAGTTATTTTCCAAGAATTTGAATTTTGAATTTCTTTTAATAATTTATTTTTTCTTTTTAAATCTTGTTCGATTTTTTGATTCCTCTTTTCTAATTTACCAATTCTTTCAGCATGATTTTGGCTGTTTTCATAAAGATAATTGAAAAATTTTGTTTCATGATGATAAAGATTCCAATGATCAGTATATTCTTCTAGATTTTTATAAAAAATACCAATAATTTCCTCAACAAATTTTTTGTCATAATATTTTTCCATAAAAATTTTTAATTTTCCTATAGATTCTTTAGAAATCCCTAAATAAATGTCATCTATTTTCCACGGTGATGCTCTAAATGGTATTTTTGCTATTTTTAATAAATTTTCATATATTATTTCTTTGTTTTTCGGTATTTCAATATATCCTAAACTTGTTTCTGATTTAATTTCTTGATTACTATCTATATAACAAGTCCTGTATTTATATTCACTCCAATCAGTATATATAAAGCTTTCTCCCCAAGCATTTGGACGCATGTAATCAACAACATCATGTAATAAAACAATGGATTCATCATGTAAATAAGGTATTACATGTATTAAATCAATTAATGGATATGGATGTGAATGCCCTGCATCTAAAAATACTAAATCTAACTTAGTATCTTCTTTTAAAATATTTTCTATATCAAAAACTGTACATCCTTTATTTATACTACAATTTTTTAACTCATCTGAACTACATTCTTTTAAAAGCACTTCACCAAAAAAATCCTCTTCTCCTTTTTCTATACAATATAAACTAAAATTATTTTTTTTACTTCCTTCTTTTAACATATATGTTGAAGTAACACCATTATAAATCCCAACTTCCAATGCAGTCTTTATGCTTTCTCCATTTGAGAATTTAAAGGAGGAAATTAATCCTAGCAGAAAACTTATTTGAGAATGATTTGTTAGACTGTTATAACTTTTTCTATAATTTTTTTGATTAATAAAAATATTATAACCTTCTTTTTCATAATAACCTTTTTTAAATATCATTTTTCTATTTCCCTTTGTTTATTACATTTTTTTTAAAAAAATCAATTTAGTTTATGAAAAATATTTTAAATTTTTTTGGATAATATTTTGATAAACTGATTTTAAACATCTAATAAGCTTTGAATAAATAAAATAAAAAATTAATAGAATTATTAGATATTCTCAATAAATATTATACTTGGATATGTTTGATTTTATTATACTTTTATTATATTTATATAATTATTTAATATTTATCATATTATTATTAGTTAATATTTAAAATTAATAATATAATAGTATAATAATTTCATTCATATTATAAAAATTTCTATTAAATCAAACAGATAAATAATATTCAGTTCTTAGATGTATTTATTATTCAAAATATAGATTTAGAATCATATATTTGTAAAATTTTTAAATTTTAAACACAATAAAAAAAATAATAACTATATTAAATAAAAAAATAATTTTTTTTATAAGAAAAAAAGAAAACAAAAAGAAAACTTTAGTCGTGATTACTTTGATTTTATTTCTTTAAATTATTTCAATGATATTTATGATACATTAAATATAACTAATAATGTATAAATAAGCTAATTAATCTATAATTCTAATATAATATCAGATTAAAGATGAAATATGATTAAAAAAAGTTTTAAAATTCCAAATAAAATATAAAAATGGAATTTTAAGATTATTATTTGAGGTATTGAATTAAACCGCCTTTTTCTAGGATTTCTAACATAAATGGAGGCAATTTTTTAAATTTATATTCTTTTCCAGATTCAGATATTATTACTCCATTTTCCATATCTACTTCTATTTCCTCTCCTTCTTTTAAAACTTTACTAATTCCAGGAGCTTCAAGAAGAGGGATTCCAACATTAGTAGCATTTCTATAAAAGATTCTTGCAAATGATTCAGCTATTACAGCTCCAACTCCAACTCCTTGAAGGGCAATTGGGGCATGTTCACGAGATGATCCACAACCAAAGTTTTTTCCAGCTACTATGAAATCTCCTTTATTAATTTTTTTGTAAAAATCAGAGTCTAATCCTTCCATACAATGCTTAGCTAATTTATCAGGATCAGTCACTACTAAATATCTTCCAGGGATAATAATGTCTGTATCAATGTCATCTCCGAATTTCCATACTTTTCCTTTCATAATATTCTTTCCTATTATAATTACTCATTATCAATTTATTTAGGTGCAATGATTTTTCCTTCAATAGCTGAAGCAGCAGCTACTGCAGCTGAAGATAAATAAACTTCTCCTTCTGGGCTACCTTGTCTTCCTTTGAAATTTCTGTTTGAAGTTGAAAGACTCACTTCTCCAGGTCCTATAAGTCCTACATGTCCACCAAGACATGGACCACAGCAAGGATTACAAACTAATGCACCAGATTCAACAAAAATATTTATTAATCCTTCGTTAAGAGCTTTTGTGTAGACTTCTTTTGAAGCAGGAATCACTAACATTCTAACACCATTAGCTATTTTATCACCTTTTAATATTTTAGCTGCTTGTCTTAAGTCAGATATTCTTCCATTAGTACAAGAACCTAAAAATACTTGATCTATTTCTTTATCAACTTCACTCACTGGTTTCACATTATCTACATTGTGAGGGCAGGCTACTTGAGGTTCAAGATTATCTACATCAATGTCTATTATTTCAAGTGAAGGAGCATCTAAATCAGTTTTAAATACTTCATATGGTTTATTTGATCTAGCTTTAACATAATTTAATGTTTTTTCATCTGGTTCAACAAGCCCAGTCTTCCCACCCATTTCAATAGCCATATTACAGAGAACCATTCTATCAGAAACAGTCATATTAGAAACTGTATTTCCTGCAAATTCACAGGCTTTATATGTAGCTCCATCAGCTCCTACTTGGCCGATGATATTAAGAATTACATCTTTTGCATATACATTTTCTTTTAACTGTCCTTCTATATTGAATCTTATGGTTTCAGGTACTTTAAACCAAAGTTTACCAGTTGAGAATACCATGGCCATATCAGTAGATCCAATTCCAGTTGCAAAAGCCCCTAATGCACCATGTGTACAGGTATGAGAATCAGTTCCAACGATTACTTCTCCTGGAACAACATGTCCTAATTCAGGTAATATTTGATGACAAACTCCTTCGTTTACATCATAAAAGTTTTCTATTCCTTGTTCTTTTACAAATTTTCTCATAATTATATGATTGTTAGCTGCATCTAAAGAATCAGCAGGTACTTGATGATCAAAGGGGATAACAATTTTACTTGGATCCCAAACTTTTTCAGTTCCTATTTTTTCAAATGATTCAACTGAAAGAGGTCCAGTTAAATCATGAGTCATAGCTACATCTATGTTGGCCATAACTATTTCACCAGCTTCTGATGAAGATTTATTAGAAGCTTTAGCTAATATTTTTTCAGACATTGTTTGTGACATACTCAATTTTCTCCAATGCAAAATATTTATTTTTATAATATTCATTAAATTCAAAAAACAAAAGAATATTAAATATTATTTCAATATAAATATTTATTTATTTTAATAAATTATTTATTTAATATATTATGATATATTATTATATTATAGTTTAGTAGTCTTGATAAATTTTTTTAAATATATTTATTATTATTCAATAAAATTAATAATTATTGTATCAACTCTATAACAGAAGTATTTCTTATTAATAGCTGTTTTAGTTATTTTAGTATTATTTTTAATATTTTAGTTTAAAATTTTGACTATTCATTTTTTGTAAAATCTAAAATTTATTGAGAATATACTTATAAGGAAACTATTTAACGAATTTATAAAATTATTTATTTTTTTCATTTTGAGATTCTTAAATTAATGAAATTGATATATATCATTAATAGAATCATTTTATTTATATAATTATTAAACAATAAATAATTTATTAATAAATGTAATATAATATTAATATCATATATAATTAATAAATATTAATTAAATTTTAATATATCATTAGTTACTTTAGTATTATTAAAGAATATTATTATTAATATTGAACATTTTCATGCTTTTGGCATCTTAAATTTTTGTAGGAGTTGGATTAATTGGGATTATTTTCTTTTTTTCATGAATTTCATGAATCAGACAAATTAAAGAATAATTGGTTTAAAAAAACTTTTCAAATACTTAAATCGTATAATACTATTAAAAAAAATAATCTTTTAGATGAAAAAGAATATTTATTAAAATATCCTGATATAAAAAAACTAAATCCTATAATTCACTATATATATTTTGGCCATGATGAAGGGAGATACACTAACAATACACTTAATATTAAGAAATTTTTATCATCTAATGAAAATTTTCTTAATTCAGGACTAAATCCATTAGTTTACGTAGCATTATATGAAAATAATAATATGATGACTCCTAGTTTTGATTCACTTAATTTAACCTTAGAAGGAAATGATGATTTTCTTTTTTTAATTAATGATTCAAATAATGAAATAAAACAACATTTTGATGATTTATATCCTAATAATTTCAATCCAAAAGTTTTTAAAGATAATTTTTCATTTAAAACTTTTTTTTTCAATGAGATGAATATTAAATATTATTTTTTTATATTCCCTGATAAAAGCCTAGTTTGCAAAAAAAAATTACCTTTTGATTTTAATAATACATATAGAATCTATGATCAAATTAATGATCTTTTTCCAGATTTTATTGATAGTTTAGACGAAGAAGATTATTTTAAACATGATACTCATATTTCATATAAAGGGGGGGAAAAATTAGCTTTAAATTTTTAAATCATATAGACAAAAACTTCAATTTCTCTGATTTCCAAAAAATGATTTCTGAAAATACTACTAATATTAAAATAAAAAGAATACTAGATTTAGTAGCTGAAAAAAATTGGTCTTATTCTATGAGTAAGAAAAATAATTATAAATTAGAAGATGATTTTTGTACAATAACTTCTTCTTCGTTTGTCAATTTAGAAAAAAAAATTCCAGAAAAATTCAGATTTTCTAAGGAGAGAAAATCATATTATTTTAAAAATGATAAAAGTTTCTCAGATTCTAAAGTGTTAGTATTTGGAGATTCTTTTTTTGAATTTATTCAAAATTATATTTGTTTATACTTTAAAGAAATGTTTTTTTATTGGGATCATGGTATGTTGAATAAAGAACTAATAAATTGGTATAAACCAGATATAATCCTTGAATTAAGAGCTGAAAGATTTTTAGAAAATCTTTCAGGTCCTAAATGGGTAATTAATAAAGAAATTGCTTAATCACTTATTAAAATAATATCTTCTTTTTTCTCAAAAAATGAGTTGTTATTTTAATCAAAAATCTACAATTTCATATGCCATAGTTTTAAAGTTAGATATGAAAAAAGGTTTTAAATAACTAAATATAGATAATTATAATATTAATTAATTCTAAATTTAAAATTAACTCAAACAATTATTTAAAAAATCTTTATTAAATAAAATATTTTTGCACTGGTGATAATTTGTCATTTAAAGATTCCTTATCTTCATGGTTTTTAAATAGAAGTGGTAAATATAAATATTACAAAGATAATTTTAAAAAAACAAATAAAAAATTAAATAAATTAAAAAAAGCTTATAAAAATAAATCTAATAAGTTAGATGAAAGTAGAAATAAAATAAAAGTATTAAAGGATTCACAAAACAATATAAAAAATAATTATGAAACAAAAATTGATAAATTAGAAAAAAGATTATATGAAAAAAGAGATTTTGAAATATTACAAAGCAAAATCTTTTTAAATACTAAAGAATTAATTTATGCTAATGTATTTAATGATACAATTAGAGATTCAAAATGGTTAAAAAATAAAAATTTCTCTTTAATAAATGGCGCTGCAAATTATTCCTATATGTATTTAATTTATCGTATATTAAATGATCTTAAACCAAAAGATATTCTGGAATTAGGACTTGGACAGACTACAAATTTAACATCTCAATATGTTCTTAATAATTTGGATGCATCCCTTCTAGTTCTAGAAAATGATCAAAATTGGATTGATAAATTTTCTTATAAAATGTCTCATATTAATAATGTTTTAATTAAACAAATTCCTACTGAAACTTATATTCATAAATCTACTGAAAATATCAGATATAATGATATAAAAGATTCTATTAAAGACAAAAAATTTGATTTCATACTTGTGGATGGTCCAATTGGAATGAATCAAGAATATCCAAGGACAAATATTTGGGATATTATTGATAAAAACTTAAAAGATGACTATATAATAATTTTTGATGATTATGAAAGAAATGGTGAAAAAAATACTGTCAATGAACTTTTAAAAATTTTAGATAAAAATAATGCTGAATATAATGTGGTTAAATATTCTGGAATTAATGAACAATTTATTATATGTACAGAAAAATTTAAATTGGCACTTTGGTTTTAAATTTATCATTTTTGATAATTGATAAAGATATAATGAAAAATATAAAAATTTCAATTATAATTCCCGTTTATAATTCAGAAAAATATCTTGAAAAATGTTTAGATAGTGTTATTAATCAAACATTGGAAGATATAGAAATAATTTGTATTAATGATGGCTCTACTGATTCTTCATTTAACATTTTAGAAAAATATTCTAATATGGACAATCGAATAATTATTATAGATAAATCTCATGGAGGTGCAGGTTCATCAAGAAATAAGGGAATACAACATGCTAGAGGGGAATTCATTCTTTTTGTAGATTCTGATGATTGGATTAAAAATAATACTTCTGAATTGTTATATAATAGTGCCAAAGCAAAAAATACAGATATAATAATATTCAAAATGTTGAATTTTGATGATAAGAATAATAAATATTTTAAAGATTCTATTTATGACCTTTTAATTTTGAAAAAATTTTATAATGGTGATATTTTTAGCTATGACGATATTTCAGCAAATATTTTTTCAATTTCAACAGCCACAACTAATAAATTTTATAAAAAAAGTTTTTTAGATCAAATAAACGGACAATTTGCTGAAGGATTTATTTTTGAAGATAATCCTTTCTTTTTCAATTCTATCCTTAATGTAAATAGGATGTTAGTTATTAATGAATATCTATATTTTCGCCGTAGACATGAAAATTCAGTAATGTCTTTGAATGATGAAAAATATCTAGATATTTTTCCAATAATGAATATTATTTTTAATATTTTCATTGATAATGAAAGATATGAATATTATAAAAAAGATTTGATAAACTATAATTTCAAAATGTGTAGAATTATTTATAATGATATAAGTTCCAATTTTAAAGAAAAATTTTTCATTAAAATGATTGACCATATTGCAAACATTAATAAAATCCTTAGGGATGAAGAAATTGAAACTTTCCTTAATAGAAAAAACTCATATTTTTATAAAAAACTATCTAAATCACCTACAAGCAGGGATTTTGACATTTTAAATGAAAAATCTTCTTCAAGAAGGACTTTAAAAAAATCTAAAGTCGAAAATAAAAAATTAAGAAAGCATTCAAGAATTTTAAAATCATCTAAAACACACAAATTTATAAATTATTTAATTAATAAAAAGAATGAAAGAATGAAATTTTTAAAAAGCTCTGATTATCTTAAAAATATATTATCTAATCCTTATATTTACATACTATTAAAATTTAATATTCATTTTAAAGATCTTTTTAGACATTATAAAGCATTTAAAATCATTAAAAACTCTAATTTTTTTAATGAAGAATTTTATATCTATAAATACCCTAATCTTAAGGATTTATATATTACTCCTTTAATACATTACATGATTTATGGATATAATGAAAATAAGATTCCAAGTGAGAATTTTAATCCAAAATTTTATTTAAAATCTTATAAAAATGTTAAAAAAATCAAAATGAATCCACTTATGCATTATGTTTTGTATGGTATAAATGAAAATAAGAAAGTAAACTTTGACTATTATTTGACTTCTGAAGAGTTTTCAAAAAAAGAAATAGATTACATATTAAGTCTAAAAGAAGAAGAATTTGAGAAAAAAATTACTAATATTTATAAATATATAGATAAAAATAAAATAAATGATAAAAAAAGAATATTGTATGTAGTTCATCCTGAAGGCGGTGGAACTACAATGACTAATGAAGACTTAATGAAAAATATTGAAAATTATTTTGAATGTTTTGTATTAAGTTCTGGATATAATAAACTTTTTTTAAGAAAATTTAATGGTGAAAAATTTGAATTAATTAGAGAATGGAAAATAAAATCTGTTTATGGTGCTGAAAAATTTTATTCAACTGAATATAGGGACATATATTTCAATGTTCTTATTAGTTTGGGAATTGATATAGTACATATTAGACATTTAATTTTACATACCTTTGATTTACCTAAAATATCTAAAATTTTAAATATTCCAACAATATTATCTTTCCATGATTTTTATTTTATATGTCCATCTTATAACCTTTTAGATGATAATGTTCATTATTGTGGAGGGAAATGTTCTAATGTAAATGGAACTTGCACACCGCCTATGAAAAATTTAATAAATGTTAATAATTTAAAAAAATTTGTTAAAAAATGGAGAGAAGAAGTTTTCAAGATGTTTTCAAATGTGGATTGTTTTATAACAACTTCTGACATAGTTAAAAGTATTTTTTTAAATATTTATCCGAAATTAAAAATAGAAAATTTGTTTGTTATAGAACATGGAAGAGATTTTCCAGAACTAAAAAAAGATTTATTTGAAATTCCTAATACAAATAAAAGAATTAAAATTCTATTTATTGGAAATATAACGGATAATAAAGGCTTGAAACTCATTAAAGATCTTAAAAAAATCGATAAAAATTTTAAATTAGACTTTAATTTTTTAGGAACTCCTTCAGATTTAAAAAAATATGGTAAATATCATGGAAGATATAGTAGAGATGATATAAATAAAAAAATTGCAAATATTAATCCTTCTTTCATTGGAATTTTTTCTCCTTGGCCTGAAACATATTGCCACACTCTTTCTGAAGCATGGAGTTGTGAAATTCCCGTTCTAGTTTCAGATATTGGAGTGTTAAAGGATAGAACCATTTCAAATAATGGTGGTTGGATTATTAATCATAAAAGTCCTGAATCAACTTATGAAACGATTTTAGATGTTTCAAGTAATGTGGATGAATATATTAATGTTCAAAAAGGATTAAAAAAAATAAAATTTAAATCAACTAAAAAAATGGCAGAAGAATATTTAGATATTTATAATAGAAAATTGAATAAATAAAAATATATTGCTTAAAATGTAAATTATTTATAATTTCAAATAAGATATTATTTATCATATAATATAGTGTAATTTTAGGTGTTATTATGGATATAATAAAAAAATTTAAAGAAAAGATCGACTCAAACATTCTAAAATTATCAAATGGTGTTAATAAAGAAAAATATAATTCTCTTAAAGAAAAATATACAGAATCTAAAAATAATAATAATGAAATTATAGACTATCTCTATAATAAAAACCCAAATTTAGATTCAAAGGAATATGTTGAAAAATCTAATCGAAGTTTTGAAAGAAGAAACAATGATCCTAAACTAATTGCCTTTTATCTGCCTCAATTCCATACTATACCTGAGAATGATAAATGGTGGGGCTCAGGATTCACAGAATGGACTAATGTAACTCTTGGTCAACCACAATTTGTAAATCATTATCAACCACATCTTCCAGATGAACTTGGATTTTATGATTTGACTAATAAAAATGTATTTATGAAACAAATTAAACTAGCAAAAAAATATGGGGTTTATGGATTTTGTTTTCATTATTATTGGTTTAGCGGGGGGAAAAGGCTTTTAGAAAAACCTATTTTTAATTTTTTAAATGATAAAAATTTAAACTTTCCATTTATGCTTTGTTGGGCAAATGAACCATGGTCTCGCAATTGGGATGGTTTTAATGAAGATGTATTATTAGATCAGGATTTTAAAGAAGAAGATATTATAAAATTTATTGAGGATATAATGCCTTTTTTTAAAGATGATAGATACATTAAATTTGATAATTCGCCCTTGTTAATTGTTTATAGGCCTAAAATAATAAAAAAAGAATTAATGATAAAAACAATATCTTTATGGAGAGATTATGTTAAGAATGAAGGATTTAATGACATATATTTAATTCATACTAGAACTGGAGGTTTCGAAGACAGCCCTGAAGAATGGGATTTTAATGCTGCTGCTGAATTCCCTCCTAATAATATTAAAAGGGTGATTAAGAAAGACTTGAAATATATAAATCCTAACTTTAAAGGAAAGATATATGATTTTCCAAAAACTATGGTAAATATGAATAAATATAATAAAAATTCTAATGATTATAAGACAGTTCTTCCATCATGGGATAATACTGCGAGAAGAAAAGATTCAGGCCATATATATCAAAATTCATCTCCTGATTTTTATAGAAAATGGTTATATAACTCAATAAAAATTACAGAGAAAATACACCCTGAAAACAAATTATTGTTCATAAATGCTTGGAACGAATGGGCAGAAGGTGCACATTTAGAACCCGATAGAAAATATGGTTTTGCTTATTTAGAATCTACTTTGGATGCGTTATTAGATTATAGGTTAAATTTACCTCTTTATGATTTAGAAAAATAAAAAACATAATATAATTATTTTTTCTTTTAGATGGGATAATATTTTTGTTTAAAAGTTTATTAAAATTATTTGTTAAGGGCAGTGTTTAAATGGATAAAGTTAAAGTATCAGTAATTGTCCCTGTTTATAATTCTGAAAAATATTTGAAAGAATGTTTGGATAGTCTTTTGAATCAAACACTTACTGAAATAGAGGTTATATGCGTAGATGATGGTTCAACAGATTCTTCACCAGAAATATTAGAGATTTACTCTAAAAAAGATAAAAGAATTAAAGTAATCACTCAAGAAAATAAAGATGTGGGGCCTGCTAGGGAAGCTGGTTTGAAAATAGCTGTTGGTGAGTATGTAACTTTTGCAGATAATGATGATTGGTTCGCTATTGATGCTTTTGAAAAATTATATATTAATGCTAAATCTAATGATTCGGATGTAGTAATATTCAAAATTGTTTTTTATTATTCTGATAATGATTCCTATACTTATCCCAAATCACTTAATCTTGAAAAATATTTTGAAGAAGATATAGATTATAATAATTTTGTTTTTAAAGCAAAAAATATTAAAGAACAGGTTATGAATAATCTTTTTGCCCCTTGGTTTAAGTTTTATAGATTGGAGTTTTTAAAATCTTATAATTTTTATTTTAAAGAGAAAATAACTTATCCTGATGTTCCATTTCATGTTCAAGTTTTATTAAAGGCTAATAAAATATCTTTCTGCCCAGAATATTTATATTTTTATAGAAGAAATCATCAAGAGTCTATGTTATTGATTTCTAAGGATACTCCTAGAATATTTGATATCTTTGAAGTTATTGATGAAGTTCAATCTTTTTTAATTTCTAACAATCTATTTGAATCTTATGAATTAGAATTTTATGAGTTTAAATTACAACAAATAAATTTTTGGCTTTTAAGATGTGGAAAAAGTTATCAAGATGAATATTTTCTCAAATCAAAAGAAGAAATTTCAAATATTGAATTTTCTAAAATTGAATCAAAATTACGTAGAAGATATAAAAAAATTTATTCAAATATTATTAATTCTAATTCATTCCAAGAAGTTATATTACTAAATGAAAAAAGGGACTCAAAAATTAATGTTATTAAATCTAAAAATAAAAAGAGTAAGAATAAAACAGAAAAAAAAATTGAAAATCAAAAATTTCAAAAATCAACCTCCTCTTCTAAGATATTAAATTTTTTGAGAGGTTTAAAATAGTTATTATCTAAATTAATGGTAAAAATATAAATTTTTTTAGAGGGAATATATGATATAATATATTAAAAATATATAAACATATGATACAATCCTTTTGATTAGATTAAATATTATATAACATATTAAAAATAGATTAAATATTATACAATAAATATCATATAATAGACTAAATATTATATAATAGATTAAAAATTAGCTAATATATTATAAAGTATATATTAAAATTATACAATAGAGAATAATAATCATAAAATCTATTATTATAAAAAGGGATGATTTTAATGAGTAAATTGAAAATTTCAATAATTATTCCAGTATATAATTCTGAAAAACATCTGGAAGATTGTTTAAATAGTGTTATTAATCAAACATTAAACGAAATAGAGATTATATGTGTTAATGATGGGTCTACTGATAAATCTCTTGAAATATTAAATAAATATTCTTCAAAAGATAAAAGAATAAATATTATTAACAAAAAAAATGGTGGTGCAGGATCAGCTAGAAATTTAGGTATTGAAAAATCTAATGGAGAATACATACTTTTTTTAGATTCAGATGATTGGATTGATGCCAAAACTTGTGAATATTTGTATTTAAAGGCAAAAAATAATCAAACTGATTTGATAATTTTTAAAATGCTGAATTATGATGATATCAGTCAAAAATTTTATAAAACAGATTATTATGATCTTTTGCAATTTAAAGAATTTTTTACAGATTCTGTATATAATTTAAATGATTTTAATGATAAAATATTTTATTTAGCTGTTTCACCAGTTAATAAACTATATAAAAAAGATTTAATAGATTCTATCGATGCAAAATTTATTGAAGGATTGATTTTTGAAGATAATCCTTTTTTCTTTAATGTTATTTTGAATGCTAAAAGAGTTTTATTATATGATGAATATTTTTATTTCCGCAGAAGAGTAAAAAATTCTGTAATGTCTTTTATTGATGAAAAACATTTTGATATTATCCCAATAACAAACTTAATAATAAGTATTTTCAAAGAAAATAATTTTTATAAAATATTCCAAAAAAAAGTCTTAAACAAGAAAATTACATTAATTAAACATGAATATAATAAATTTGAAGGAGAAAACAGATTAGAATTTTTTAAACTATTACAAGATGATTTTAATACAATAAGAAAAGATGAAAATTTAAATGAAGAGTATAAAAATAACTTAATTCCTCGTAATTTAGATTTTTACATTAATTCACAGAAAACAGATGATTATTATATTTTTGATCTTTTAAATGAAAATTCATACTTGATTTCTAGAGTAAAAAACCTTGAAAATAATTATGAAAACCTAAAAATATATAGAGATAATTTAAAAGATAAAAATAAAAGATTATTGGAAAAAAACCATGATTTAAAGGATAATATTATAAGAATTAAAAATCATCATACTGAACTTAAAAATCGTAATAGTGAACTTAAAAATGAGCTTGAAAAAGTTTATTCTTCTAAAAGTTGGAAAATTACTAAACCTATTAGGATAATAACTAATAAATTCAGATAATTTTTCCATGACTAATAATATTGTTAGATGAAAAAATATTTTTATTAGAAGAATCAATCTTACTATTAATGACTATTTAATATTAATTAAGTGATTTTCATGAATGATATCAAAATATCAGTAATTATCCCAGTTTATAACGTTGAAAAATATCTTGAACAATGTTTAAATAGTGTTGTTAATCAAACACTAAAAGATATTGAGATTATTTGTATAAATGATAATTCTAGTGATAACTCTTTAACAATTTTGGAAAGGTATGCAAAAAAAGACAATCGAATTACTATTATTAATAATTTAAAAAATAGTGGGGGAGGTTTTTCAAGAAATGAAGGCCTTAAAATTGCAAAAGGGGAATATATATCTTTCATCGATGCTGATGATTGGGTTGAGGAGGAAATGCTTGAATATACTTATAATGAGTCAAAAAGCAAGAATTTAGACCTTCTTATATTTTTAGCTAAGAATTATGATGATGTAAATTCTGAATTCTATGAAATTGATTATTATAATTTTAAATGTTTAGATGATTCTTTTAAAAATAGATTATTTTATTTTGATGAAGTTAAAGACCTTATATTTTGTTTTGCTGTTAGTCCCTGGTTAAAATTATATAAAAAGGAGCTTTTAGATAAATCTAATGCGAAATTTCCAAAAGAACGTGTAATGCATGATAATCCATTTTTTTACAATGTTTTCTTAAATGCTGAAAGGATGGAGCTAGTTGAGGAATATTTTTACTATAGGAGGAGACATAAGACTTCTTTAGTTAATATGAGGGGACATAGATGTCAAGATATAATTCCAATAGCTGATCATATTATAAATTCTTTTAAAGATAATAATACTTTTGATTATTATAAAAAAAAATTATTAAACCGTAAAATTTTTTTAATTCGTAGTGAATATAAAAAAATGAATGAAGATTTTCAAAAAAATTTTTTTAATTATATTAAGGAAGAATTTAATAATATTTGCAATGATTTTTCTATGCATTATGAATATCTTATTAATCTAAGTCAAATAAATTTAAGTTTTTATTTCAATGCTTTGAGAGCAGAATCTTATTCAGAATTTAATTATCTTAATGATTTTTCAGAAGCATTGGTTACTATAAACCGTCTTGAAAAAAAGGTAGAAAGACTTAAAAATAAGAATAAAGAATTGAATAAGGATATTAAATATTTAAAAAAGAATAATGAAATAATGATATCTTCAAATAGTTGGAAAATAACAAAACCTCTTCGAAATATCACATGTTTTATTAAAAAACTTTTAAAATAATGATTTATCTAAAAATAATTAAATATTTTATTATATTTTAATTTTATTGTAAAAGCGAATAATAACTTAATATTTATTATAAGATAATTGGAGGAAAAATGAACTTCAAAATTAGTATTATAATGCCAATACACAATGTTGAAGAGTATATACAAAAAGCATTTTTATCTATACAATCACAAACCTTTGGATTTGAAAATTTGGAAGTTATTATGGTAGATGATGCTTCTACTGATAGTAGTGGAAAAATTATTGATGAATATGCTAAGAACTATTCTAACTGTTTTGCTTTTCATTTGGAAAATAATACGGGGTCTGCTGGAATACCAAGAAATGTAGCTATTTCCCATGCATCTTCTCCATATATAATGTTTTTAGATCCTGATGATTATTATGAGAACAATGCATGTGAATTATTATATAATGAAATAAATAAGGAAAACATAGATATAGTTTTTGGAAATCGGATTGAAACTAAAGAGAATATTTCTAAAATCAGAAATAATGATTGGTTTTCTGGAAAAACTTTTGTTGAAAATATAGACGAAAACATGAAAATTTTATCATTATCTCCTGCATTATCTGGTAAAATAATAAAAAGAGACTTTTTAGAAAAAAATAAAATAGAATTTGTTCCTAATATCCCGGGCCAGGACACTATTTTTGTGTATGAAGTTTTTTTCAATGCTAAAGGAATAAAATATCTTCCAGATGAAAATATATATGTGTATGTATTTAGAGAAAGTTCTATAACAAACAATATAACTTTAAAGTATATTAATGGAACTATGAAAGGAGTAAAAATTAAATATGATTTATATTTGAAATATGGTAAAGAAGCATATATAAAAAATGTGTTTAGAGGATTTTTGAATTATCTTTTACCAAAAATTCTTTTTAGTAATTTTTCTACAAAAGAAGAATTTGAGAAAGTTTTAGATGAGATGGATTGGTATATTAAAAAGAATATTGAGTATTCTAACGAACCTAAAAATGATGAATTAAAGTTATTTTTTAGTTTAATGGCTAATAAAGATATTAAAAATATTTTAAGATATAAAAGAATCATGAATTCCAATAAAAATAAAATTTATAATATTACTACAGAAAATAACAATCTCAAAAATAAATTAAAAACATATGAAAATCGTAAAATTATAAAATATTCTGATAAAATAAACAAAATTTTCAGATAATCTAATAATGAGAAAAATAGCTATTTATTTTTAAATCTTTTTTAATTATTTTATTAATATTTTTAAAAAAATTTATATATGTTATCAGATTATTTTATACAATTTTATTTTATACAATTTTATTTTATACAATTTTATTTTATACAGTTTTATTTTTCATGATTTTATTTTTGATTTTAAGTAGTTTATCTACTATTTTTACAATTTTTCTTGTTTTATAACGTTGTAATTCTTTTTTCAATAATTTCACTTTATTAAAATAATTATAATTAGCTTCATAATTCACAGTCTTTTTAATAACTTTTATTGTTTTAGATTTACTCATTGGGCTGTGTCCATTATCATCGGTATAAAATATTATTTCGACATTATTATTTTCATTGTAAATATTAAGCTCTTTTAATCCTTTAATAAATGGTATACATTGTTTATCAATATCATGACTAGAATTTGAATTAACATAATATGTAATTGGAGGAATATATCCTTCCTTTTTAAAAGCTTCTAAAACATTTAATCTATATCCATAATTATTAAATATTTCTTCATCGCTTAGCTCACTAAAACATGCTTTTTTCATCTTGCTAACATGAGCCTCATAATAATTCTTTATTATTAGTTGAGAATTATTTACTAGAGCTTTTGAGTCTTTAATCAATGTTGCAAGAATTATTGAAGTAAATCCTCCTCCAGAGCTACCATAAAATAAAATATCTTTAAATTTTATATTTTTTTTATAATTTGAATCATTATTATAATTTTTTACAATTTTTTTTATAATTTCTGAAATAGTTTCTAAATAATATTCTTTTTCTGTTCCTACACACCATCCTAATGCAATATTATTACTTAAATATCTAGTAGGATCATTATAAAAAATCAATGACTCTTCAAAATTAATATTCCAACTGTATCTGTTATATATTGGAGGTTCAATTGATTTAGGACCATTTAAAGCAACTGCACCAGAACCAAATACTATTAATTTATTAATTTTAGTTAATTTCAATAAAAATTCATATTTATTATTATTTTGATTAACTACTAATTCGAAAAGTTGATTTTTTGGAAATTGGCAACTTTCAATTTCATCAAATTCAATTTCAATGATTTTTTGAACTAATTTTGAGATAAAATCACCTTCATTTAAAAATTATTTTCATTTTAAATTTCCATAATTTATAATTTTTAAATTATTATTTGAAACATCTTTAATAAGATTTTTAGTATCAAAAATTATAGGGTTTCTCATTTTTTCACTCATTAGATTAAAATCCAAGTTTTTAAATTCAAAATGGTCTGATAATACAATGCATATATCAGCATCTTCAATTGCTTCTTTAAAACCATAATAATTTTCATTTTTGACATGAGGGTCATGAATATTTATTTCAAAACCTTCATTTTCCAATATTTCACATACTTTTAATGCAGGACTTTCTCTAATATCTCCAGTATTTCCTTTATAAGCTACTCCTAAAATAGCTATTTTTGGATTTTCAACCTCTTTCAATATTTCTTTTGTTTTATCAACTACAAATTGAGGCATACTATTATTAATATCTCTAGCTAATTTAATTAGTTTAGCTTCTTCTGGAGCTTGAGCATAAATGAAATAAGGATCAATAGCTAAGCAATGTCCACCTACTCCCGGACCTGGAGAATGAATATTAACTCTTGGATGTTTGTTAGCTAATTCAATGACATCTAGTGCATTAACTCCAATTTTTGAACATACTTTTGTTAATTCATTAGCTAATGCAATATTCACATCTCTAAAAGTATTTTCCATGCACTTAGACATTTCAGCAGTTTTTGCTTCTGTTTTCATTATTTTTCCCTTGACAAAGGTTTCATAAATATTCGCTGCTTTATTTGAGCATTTTGGAGTTATTCCTCCAACTATTCTATCATTATTAATTAATTCTTCCATTATTTTACCTGGAAGAACTCTTTCTGGGCAATGTGCAAGATATAAATCTTTTCCAACTTTAAAACCTTCTTTTTCAAAAATTGGTTTTATTATATTGTCTGTTGACATTGGGGCTATAGTTGATTCAATTATAACAATATTTCCTTTTTCTAAATAGGGGATTATTGTTTCACATGCAGATATGACATAACTTAAATCACATGATAAATCATCTGTATTTGTTGGGGTTGGAACTGTTATTATAAATACATCACTTTTTTCAGGTTTGGTTGATGCAGAATAATTTTTATTAGTTATAGCTAGATTTAATTTTTCTTTTAGACCTGGTTCTTCAATATGAACAATACTTTTATTTAAATCATCAATTAAATCTTGATTTATGTCAACTCCAACTACTTCACAGCCATTATCTGCAAAAAGAGTTGCAGTAGGTAGACCAATGTATCCTTGACCAATTATACAGATTTTCATTATTATCACATAATTTAAAATAATTTTTCAATTGTTTTTATTTATTCATATAAAGCTATTTATTTTTGGTATTAAATAGATTATATATCAATAGGTTATCAAATATTATATCAAAATATATTATATTAAATATTTTATTTCAATATTTTATCTAAAATATTTTATTTCAAATATTTATTTATATCATTAAAATTAATATTAATTTAGCTTTTATTATATATTAAAATTCTTAATAATATAATTTTACATGACAATTAAGATAGTTTAATTTGGCATGTTTGTATATGATTTTTATATTAACTTGATAAATCTATTAATCATATTTTAGATTCAATTGAAATTTTTAAATAGATAAATTTATACTTTCAAATATAAGAGATTTTTTGTGGGGTAAAAATGAATATAACTGTAATTGGAACAGGATATGTTGGATTAGTCACAGGAGCTTGTTTTTCAGAAATGGGAAATAATGTTTACTGTGTGGATGTTGATGAAGATAAGATAAAATCCTTGAAAAATGGTATAATGCCTATTTATGAAGAACATTTGGAAAAAATAGTCAATAGAAACTACAAAAATGGAAATCTTATTTTTACAACAAATTTAGAAGAAGGATTATCGAAATCAGATATTTGTTTTATAGCTGTAGGCACTCCAATGGCTGAAGATGGATGTGCTGATTTAAGTGTTGTTTTTCAAGTAGCTAAAAATATTGGAGAACTAATGACTAATGATCTTATTGTTGTTACTAAATCAACAGTACCTGTTGGAACTGGAGATAAAATTAAAGAAATCATTCAGAAAGAGTTAGATATAAGAAAAACTAACTATAATTTTGAAATGGTCTCTAATCCTGAGTTTTTAAAAGAAGGGACTGCTGTTGAAGATTCAATGAGGCCTGATAGAGTTATAATAGGTTCTAATAATGAAGGAACTATAAATACAATTAAAGAACTTTATGCACCTTATGTTAAGAATCATGATAGGTTTATTATAATGGATATTAGAAGTGCAGAAATGTCTAAATATGCATCTAATGCAATGTTAGCTACTAGAATTTCTTTTATGAATGAAGTAGCTAATATTTGTGAAAAAGTTGGGGCAGACATTAACCAAGTCAGACTAGGTTTAGGAAGCGATACTCGAATAGGTTATAGCTTTTTATATGCAGGCTGTGGTTATGGTGGAAGTTGTTTTCCAAAGGATGTAAATGCACTTATTAAAACAGGCGAAATTGCTGGTTATTCTCCTAAAATATTAAAAGAAGTAGAAAATGTTAATAATGAACAGAAAATGGTCATTGTTAATAAAATTAAGGAAAAATTTGGAAAAGATCTTTCAAATTTGAGATTTGGGTTATGGGGGTTGTCTTTTAAACCAGGAACTGACGATATGAGGGAAGCTCCTTCTGTAATAATTATCAATGAATTAATTAAATCTGGTGCAAAATTGAAAGCTTATGATCCTAAGGCTAAAGAAGTTGCTGAAGATATTTTCAACGATAACCCAAATATTGAATTTTATAATAATAAGTATGATGTTTTAGATGATTGTGATGGACTTATTATTGTAACTGAATGGAATGAATTTAGAAGTCCTGATTTTGATGAAATTTCTAATAGATTAACTAACAAAGTCATTTTTGATGGTAGAAATCAATTTGATAAAGAATTATTAAATAGAATTGGCTTTGAATATTATCAGATTGGTGCTTAATCATATTTCCTTATTCAATATATGCATAAATAGATTATTATTGTATATTTGATTATTATAATATTTTACAATGATATTTAATTTATTAATTTATTTAAGATATTTGATGATAAAATGAAGATTTTAATAACTGGGTATAAAGGAATGTTAGGTTCAGATTTAGTTGAAACTTTAAAAAATGAAAATCAACATGAATTAATACTTACCGATGTTGAAGAATTAGATATAACTAAGTTAGACCAAGTAAAAAAAATTTTAAATGAAGAAAATCCTGAAGTTATAATTAATGTAGCTGCATATACAGATGTTGACGGCTGTGAAACTAATCGTGATTTAGCATATAATATTAATTCTATTGGTCCTAAGAATTTAGCAGTTGTTGCAGATGAAATTAATGCTAAATTATTGCATATTAGTACAGATTATGTTTTTGATGGAAATAATTCAAAACCTTATATAGAAGGTGATAAAACTAATCCTAAAAGTTATTATGGGGAAACTAAACTTCAAGCAGAATTATTTATTAAAAATGAGATGAAAAATTATTTTATAGTTAGAACTGCTTGGTTATATGGGTTTAATGGAAAAAATTTCGTTAAAACAATGTTAGAATTATCTAAAAATAATGATAAAATAACAGTTGTTAATGATCAACATGGTTCTCCTACTTTTACTAAAGATTTAGCTATAGCTATTTGTGAACTTATTAAAACAGATAAATATGGAACTTATCATGTTACAAATAATGATAATTGTACTTGGTATGAATTTGCAAGTAAAATATTTGAATTAGCAAATATTAAAATTAATATTATACCTGTGACTACATCAGAATATCCCACACCAGCTCAAAGACCAAAATATTCCGTTCTTTCTAATGAAAAATGGAAAAATGCTGGTTTTAATTCATTGAGACATTATGAGGATGCTCTTAAAAGTTATATGGAAATTGAATTAGAAAATAATTAAATTGAGAGGTTTTTTAAATGAAAGGAATCGTTTTGGCAGGAGGATCTGGAACTAGGTTATATCCAATTACAAAAGCTGTTTCTAAACAATTACTCCCATTGTATGATAAACCAATGATTTATTATCCTATATCTGTTTTAATGCTTGCGGGAATTAAAGAAATTCTAATTATATCCACGCCTCATGATTTACCACAATATAAACTCTTATTAGGGGATGGAAGTGATTTAGGAATATCATTTAGTTATGCTGTTCAGGAAAATCCCAATGGATTAGCTGAAGCATTTATAGTTGGTGAGGATTTTATTGGTGAGGATACAGTTGCTCTTGTTTTGGGAGATAATGTTTTTTATGGTCATAGATTAACTGAAATATTGGAAAATGCTTCTAAAGTTAATGAAGGAGCAATTATTTTTGGATATTACACAAAAAATCCTGAAGATTTTGGTGTTGTTGAATTTGACAATGAAAAAAATGTACTTTCAATTGAAGAAAAACCAAAAAATCCAAAATCAAACTATATTGTTCCAGGACTTTATTTTTATGATAATGAGGTTATTGAAATAGCTAAAAAAGTTAAACCTTCTGAGAGAGGAGAATTAGAAATTACTTCTGTTAATGAAGAATATTTGAAGAGAAATAAGCTTAAAGTTAAACTTTTAGGAAGAGGAATGGCTTGGTTAGATACTGGAACTCACATGGGTCTTTTGGAAGCTGCAAATTTTATTGAAACAGTTCAAAAAAGACAAGGACTATATATAGCTTGCTTAGAAGAAATAGCTTATTATAAAGGATATATTGATAAAAATAAACTGATTAAACTTGCTAAATCATTGGAAAAAACTGAATATGGTGAATATTTACTTAAATTATCTAATCAAACAATTTAAGTGTGTAAAAATAAAAATAGTTATTCACTATAATATCTTTATTTTTCATTATTTTTAAAATTGTTCATTTCTGATTTTACAGCCTTTAATGATTCTTCAATAACTTCCCACATGTCATAATACTTATATAAAGCTAATCTTCCACCAAATATCATATTTTCTTCTTTATTTCCTAATTTTTGATATTTTTCAAATATTTTTAGATTTTTTTCATCATTTATTGGATAATAAGCTTCATATCCTTTTTCCCATTTAATAGGATATTCTTTTGTAATAATAGTTTTACAAGAATCAATGTTTTCGAAATGTTTATGTTCTATTATTCTGGTATAAGGGATTTCACTTTCATTGTAATTTACAACAGCATTCCCTTGATAATTTTCCACGTTTTTTGTTTCATGCTTAAATTCTAATGACCTATATTCTAATTCACCAAAACAATAGTCATAATATTGATCTATCATACCAGTATATACAATTTTATCAGCTATATTTTTCCAATTTTCCTTATCATCAAAAAAATCAGTATTCAATTTTATTTCAATTCCATTTAAGAGTTTTTCTATTATTTTAGTATAGCCTCCAATTGGAATTCCTTGATAAAGATCATTAAAATAATTATTATCATAAGTAAATCGAACAGGAAGTCTTTTAATAATAAAAGATGGTAGCTCGCTACATTTTTTTCCCCATTGTTTTTCTGTGTAGCCTTTAATTAATTTTTCATAAATATCTTTACCAACTAAGCTAATTGCCTGTTCTTCTAGATTTTTTGGATTTTTTATGTTAGCTTCTTCTTTTTGAGCCTTAATTATTTTTTTTGCTTCTTCAGGAGTTTTAATTCCCCACATTTGATGAAATGTATTCATATTAAATGGTAAATTGTAGAGTTCATCTTTATAAATAGCTATAGGAGAATTTGTATATCTATTGAACTCTGCAAATTGCTGAATATAATCCCAAACTTCTTTATTATTTGTATGGAAAATATGAGCCCCATATTTGTGTACATTTATGTTTTCAATATTTTCTGTGAAAACATTACCTCCAACATGGGATCTTTTTTCTATAACTAAACATTTTTTTTCATTTTTATTCATTTCATGGGCAAAAATTGATCCAAACAATCCAGATCCAACGATTAAATAATCATATTTTGACATAATAACCCTTTATTAGCTATTTAATAATCCTATTTCAATTTTTATTTAATTTTTATTTGAAGATTTTTTCAATGATTTCCTAATAGAACGTTTTATTTTTCTTAATTTCTCATAAATTTTGATAATTTTCAAGGATTTATATTTTTCTATAGTTTTATTTTGTTTTTTTATAATTTTTCTTGATTTTTCTGCAATTTTTTTATATTTATTTATTTCATTATAAGAAATTGGTTGCATTCTACTAGTATTATAGTATTTATACATTTTTCTCTCTAAAATTAGTTTAATCAAGGGATAAGCTTCAATAAATGTTACTCGAGATTTGTGCCCCCAATTATCATGACAAATCAGTATTTCAACATCATTTTCAAAAGAATTTATTTTTGCTTCTCCTAAACTTTCAATAAAAGGAATGCATTGATCTATTAAATCAACATCTTCATGAGCATTAACATGATAAATTATTGGTGGGACATATTCCATTTTTTTGAATAATTCTACAACATTCACACGATATCCATATTTTTCAATAATTGTACTTTCATCCAACCCATTAAAACAGAATTGTTTCATATTATCTATTGTACTTTGGATATGGACTCTGAATATATTAAAATTAAAGTTACCAACAAGGGCAGTTGAACCTTTAATCATTGTTGCTAACATCACGGCTCCGAAACCAGATGAAGATGTTCCATAATGAAGGATATTTTCATTATCAATATTTCTATTTGATATGATATTTTTTATTATTTTACAAATTGTTTTTAGGTACCAATCATCTTCTGTACCTAGGAACCATCCTGCAGCTAATTTTGAATCGAGATAAAATGTAGGATCTGCATAATAGATAACAGACTCTTCAAATTTAGATTGCCATGAGTGTCTTTGGAAAAAGGGCAAGTCATGTTTTTGCTGATTTACTCTACCAGAACCACCAAAACATATTAGCTTGTCATTTTTACTTGCAAGCCTTACTAAAAATTCATATTTAACATTATTTCTATGAATTTCTAAACCAAAAAATTCATCTTCAGGAAAATCAAAAGTTGAAACTTCATCAATATCCATCTTTAATATATTATTAACAAGATTTTTCAGAGTATTCCTCCTTAAATATATATAAACTTTTACATAACAAATTATTTCTATATTTATAAATTATTTCTATATAAATTGGTATAAATATAAATTATATGTAATTAAATTAATAATAAATGATTATATATTAAAAAGTTATATCAGTTATATTGATTTCAGTTATATTGATTTAATTTTTTTGGATTGAAATATAATAATTGATAATATAATTATTAATAAATATAATGACTGATTAATATATGAACAAAATAAATATTACTTTCATAATATATAATAATGATTTAGATTTATAATATTATAAATTTTGATATTATAAATTTTTCTATATAAATTTTTTATAGATAATTTTTATAGAAATATTTTATAGAAATATTTTCTAGATAATACTAGCTTTTTATATAATAAATTATTATAGTTTGACTAATTTAACTTCTAAAATCAACTATTGGATTGATATTTCAAAATTAGATATTATGGTGCACATATGATTTTCAATATTATAAAAGAAGAAAAAGGTAATCCAAAAAAAATTTATAAGATGCTAAAGGCTTATAATAAGATAAAAAAGTATAATCTTTTTGATGAAAAATACTATTTTGAAAAAAATCCTCATATTGATTTTTCTAAAATAAATCCTATGGATCATTATATTTATCATGGTTATAAAGAAGGAAAAAATCCAAGTAAAAATTTTGATGGAAATTTTTATCTTGAAAAATATAAAGATGTAAAATCTTCTAATCAAAATCCTTTAGTTCATTATGTTTTGTTTGGAAAGAAAGAAGGAAGAATACCTAATAAAGATGATTTTAAATATTTTAAAGAGCTAATTTTAAAAAATGATAAGAAACTTAAAAAACAAGAGGCTATAATAGATTCTTACAAAAGACTTTTTGACGTGATATTCATTGATCAAGATTTCTATCCAAAAAATACATTGAAAGATGTTCAGGATATGTGTTTAGAAATATTGAGATTTGTTGATAATGTTTGTAAGAAACATGATATTGATTATTGGTTAGATGTTGGTACATTATTAGGTGCTATACGCCATGGAGGATATATTCCATGGGATGATGATATAGACCTTGGAATGATGAGAAATGATTATATTAAATTTATAAAAGTTTTGGACGATGAAATTAAATTAAATGGTTTAGATGAAGTAATGGATGCTAGACGTCAAAGATTGTTTAATGATAATAAAAGTGTTTATGCATGTATACAAATGAAATATTACACATCTTATTCTTTAGGTATGATAGATATTTTTCCTTATGACTATGTTTCTATAGATAAGGAAAACATGAACGAAGATTTTGCTAAAATGTATGCAAAAGAACGTACAGACTATAGAAAAGAAATTGTTGATACAAAAGAAATCTTTGATAAAGGAAATTATATGTCTCTACAAAAATCAGATAAAGAAGATGAAATACTCGAAAAACATACTGATAAATTGAATATATCACTTCAAAAATCTACTAATTGGATAATTCCTGGATTCGAAGGTAGTTGTACATTTAGATTTATAGAAAATAAATGTATTTTTCCTCTAAGAAATATTAAATTTGAAAATTATGAATTCAAAGCTCCACATATCCCTTCAAAGTATTTGGCACTTAAATATGGAAAAAATTATATGGAACTTCCAGATGTTGTATTGTTTCATGAAAGAAGGAAATATTTGAGATATAAAAGAAACAATCATAAGGTTTTCAGGGAACAAATATATAAATTAAAAAATATTAATGACAATTTTAAATTTAGCTAATTTAATAAATTTCATCTAATTTTACCTTTTTAACTAATTTTAGATTAAATTTAAACATATAACATTAAATGTATTAGTATTAACATATTTCTAAAAATATTATTAATAATTTTCGACAAACTTATCAAAAGATTTATCTGAGAGTAATAATTTAAATAATCATGTTATAATTATCATAATTATTATAAGGCTAAGAAAGATAACAGGTAGGAAAACATATGTTCATAAATAAAATAAACAATCTTTCAAATATTTTTAGAGAAAATTCAAGCGAAAAACTAGAAATCACAACTAAAAATCATGAAGAATCCAAAACAAAACATCGAATAAACAAATATGATAATCTTAAAGGTCTTGCAATAATATTGGTTGTTTTAGGCCATATTTTAGTTTCTTTTGAAGCTTATTCTATTTATTATAGTCTAAGGGATATTATTTTTGTATTTCACATGCCAATTTTCTTTTTTGTAGCAGGATATTTTTCAAGAACATCATATTCATCAAGATTAAAAGCATTTCAATCATTAATAATTCCTTTCTTTTTATTTGGGGCATTTTATTATATTTTCAGATTTTTCCTAGATGGTAGTGTTCCTGATGCTCCTTTCGCTGTTCCTCCAAGAGGATTATGGTTTTTATTATCTCTATTTTTAATGAAATTGTTCTTACCAATATTTGATAAAGTTAAACATATGTTTTGGATAGCTTTAGCATTAGCTTTATTTGTAGGAATTTTTGATGTAACTAACAATATATTCGCTTTAACTAAGACTTTTTGCTTTTTACCAGCATTTCTGTTAGGATATTATTTTAAAAATTCAGACAAATATTTAAATAACTTAAAACCATTTATTAAAAAGATATTTTTAAAAATTAGAGATTTTATACTTGATAACAAGAAATTTACAATTTTATTTTTAATATTATTTATATTAGCTGTTGGATATTTGACTAATGGATTTAATCATCAAAATTTTTTATTTGAACTTTCATATCATGAAATGCATTTAAAAAATATTGTAGGAATGGCGATGAGACTTTTTATAATTTCTGCTGGATTGATAATAGTATTGTTATTAACATATGTAATGACTAATAAAAAAACTTTTTTAACTAAATTAGGACGTAATTCTTTAGCTATATATATTTTACACTTCTATTTCCTCAAATTCTCTCAAATGTTTATTAGTAAAACTTCAATAGGACATTTGATAGAGAGTAATGTTTTTCTAATAGCTATTTATCTTTTTATTGTAGTTGGATTAATTGTAGGTCTTTTATCCCGTGATTTTGTTAGTAATGCAGTTAAATGGCTCATTGATCTTGTGAACAAATTATTGTTTGGTGATAATAAAAACATTTCATAGATTTAAAAGTCTAAATTAAAATTTATTCAATAAAAAGTTTTTAAATAAACTATAATTTAATAAAATGATATGAATTAATAAAATATGAATTAAGATTAATTCATATTAATACATTTCTCATAAGTTATAAGCAAAATTTATTTAGGTGGAATAATATTGAAAATAAATAATATAAATTATTTACAATCATTTTTCAATGATAAAAAAAATTCTTTTAATTCAAATAATATTTCAAAAGAAAACCATGAAGAAAAAAATGCTACAACTTCAAAAATAAGGTTGAATAAATATGATAATTTAAAAGGATTAGCTATAATATTAGTTGTTTTAGGCCATATTATTCCTCGTTTTGATGGTTTTCCTATTTATGCTAATATTTATAACCTTATTTACATTTTTCACATGCCAATTTTCTTCTTTGTAGCAGGATATTTTTCTAAAGTTACTGAAAATTCTGATTTAAAAGCATTCAAATCATTAATGATTCCTTTCTTTGTTTTCAGCATCCTTTGGTATGTTTTTGATTATCTTCTAAGAGGTAATGTATCAGATTTACCTTTTATCCTACCACCCTCAGGATTATGGTTTTTATTGGCTTTATTCTTTATGAAGCTCTTTTTACCAATTTTTACTAAGATTAAACATATGTTTTGGCTATCTTTGATACTGGCTTTATTAATTGGTATTTGTGATATTCCAAACAATATATTAGCTGTAAGCAGATTTTTATGTTTCACCCCAGTATTCTTAGTTGGATACTACTATAAAAATTCAGAAAAATATTTGAATAATTTGAAACCTAAGATTAAAAAGGCCATGATAATTGTTAGAGATTTTATATATAATAATAAACTTATTTTAGTCATTATTCTAATCGTTTCTCTAATAATAATTGATATTATCGGTAATTACATTCTCCCTGGCAGATTCACATTTAGATTATCATACATGGGATTGCATCAAGGAATAAAATATGGTATGTTAAAAAGACTTTTTGTTATATCAGCTGGAATAATAATAACTTTCCTAATTACCTTACTTATGACAGATAAAAAATCATTTTTAACTAAAATTGGACGTAATTCTTTAGCTATTTATTTATTACATTTTTATTTAATAGTTTTCTCCAATATGTTTATAACTAAAACACATATAGGCCACTTAATATCTCACAATGTTGTATTTTCTGGGATTTATCTTGTAGTAGCTACAATGATTATCGTGATTATTTTATCTCCTAATATTTTTAATGATTCTATTAGAAAATTAAATGATTATGTTTGGGATATATTTTTCAAAATACCAATTAAATGATTTGTAATGATTTAGATATAATTTTGATTAAAATAAACATATTTTAAGTTTTTATTTAATTTATTTAAAAAAATATTTAAAAGATATTTTATAAAACATTATTATAATTTTATATTAAGTAAATATTTAGTAATTAATAAATATTTAGTAAATAATAAATATTTAGTAAATAATTATAAATTGTGTTTTTTATGAATAGATTTGTTGATAAAATCATTAATTTAGAGCTTGATGAAATATTTGACTATGATTTTCCTCAAGATGAACTTTTTGGACTAGAAATTTTAGAAAATAATGTCAAATATGAATTTCTAATAAAACTTTCTAGTTTTAACAAAAATTTAATTTGTTTTGGCTCTGGTGCATACAAAAATTCTGGGCCTAAAGCAACATTTCCTCCGATATTTAATCGATGGTCTTGGTATGAAGACTTTGAAGAATCTGTTTTATTATATAATGATCCTACCTTATACTTAGAAGAAAATGTAAAATTAGGATGGGGTGTTGGATCAAAAGATGATTATTATTTAGAAACTATTTCTAAAATTATTGAACTATTTGCAGAAACTAATGGCATATCTAATAATAATATCTTATTTTATGGGAGCTCTGGTGGAGGATTCACTTCAATTATATTAGGTACTTTGATAAAAGAATCAAAAGTTCTTGTTAATAATGCTCAATTGGTATTAAAGAATTATTATCATAAAAATGTATATAAAAGAATGATTAAGGCTTGCTTTGGAAATTTAGACAACAATAGTATTTATGAAGACTATGGTCATAGATTAAGTGTTTTAGAAATGTTTAAAAAGGAAAATTATGTTCCACCAATTGTTTATTATGTTAATTCTGAATCTAAACAAGATATAATAAATCAATGTATCCCATTTATAGAGGGATTTTTAGAGATACCTTTTTTGAAAGATAAAGTTGAAATTATTTTTTATAGTAATAATCAAAAAAATAAACATAATCCTCTAAGTAATAAAAAAACTGTAGAAATTATAAAAAAATTATCAAAAGATAGCTTATCCAATGAAAATGATGTTTCAAGACTTAAATATCGAGAAATATTCAGGTATAAGAATAAATTATTGAAAATTAAGAAAATTCTATTTTTTAATAAAAGATAAATGTAATAGAAATTTAAAGAAATTTAAAGAGATTTAAACAAAATTTATTTTTTTGATGAAAGTGTTTATATATTTATTTTATAATCTTCTTTAAAAAATCTTTATATATAAATTTGAATTAATTTTTCAATAGAAAGATTGAATTACTTTTTAATTTTGTTAATACTTTCTATTTTTTTTATATCTTCCTCTAAAGTTGAAATATTAATATTTAATGAATTAAAGTAGTCTTCGTTTGTATTATGAAACTTTATGATTTCAGTCAAATCATTTATATCCTCATCATATTCGGAAATTAAAACTTTTTGAGGATCAAATGGACATTTAAACTGATAATTTTCATATTCAATTGATTTAAGTGGAAAAATATCCTTTGAATTTATAATACAGAATTTTTCATCTGAATCTACCCCTGGAATAAGATAATCAGTTTTTTTATAATCTAAATCTAGTTTTTGCATTGATTTTTTAAGTAATTTCTTTTCATTAGTTGATATATTGATAGAATCATTTGATATATTATCATATATGCTATTTGCTTCAATGGACCTTTTATATTTTTTAATTTCTAAGTTCCTAATTCCTTCTATATCCTCTTTGTATTTATTATTTTTATTTATGTAATCATAAGGTAAAATATCAAAAAACCCTATTTCATTTTCTGACAAGTAATTGAACCGAAGATAAGTTGTGATTTCTCCCCATCCATAACTACAAACAGGACCATAATTTCGAATAGGCTTAATAGTATTTTCTAAATTATTTGATATTATTTCATCTTCTATTATAGATATAAATTTATCATAATCTTTTCTTATCATTCCAATATCAATTCCATCATCCCAAGGGAAAAATCCTTTCTTATTAAATGCTCCAATTAAGCTATTTTTATTTAACCAGTAATCAATCTCATGTTTTTCACAGATTTTATCAATAAATTTTAAAAATTCTAGAGAAAATTTTTGTAAGGATTTAATATTATGCTTTGTTTCAAGTTCACAACCTTTAAAAATTACATTAAATAATGCACTTTGTGTATTAATTTTTTTATTAGCTATATCTATTTTATAATCAAAATCTTTTTCTGGGTTTATAGCTCTACCTTCACTTTTTCCATAAAGTACATAATGCAATAAAGGATTTTCTCCATTTTTCTCCACATCGGAATATTGTCTCAAATAATGCAGGCTATCAAACTTTTCACTGGGGAGATAATTTTTTTTATATCCATAAAACATGTAATGGTCAATTGGATTATATTTGGATGAATATGCCTTAGGATATTTTTTAGTGTAATAAGCTCCATTAAATAGATTCGATTTTTTAATAGTTTTATAAGCTCTTAAAAGATTTATAACCTGTTTGGGGTGTTTCCATTCTTTTTTAAGAATAAAAGATAGGCTTTTCAACATTTTTCTAAGATTAGATTGATTATTACCATATGCTTTATAAAATTCCTCAGGATCATTGATTATTAAGTTCAAAAGATACCAATTAGCAGGGCTAAAAAAATCTTCATTTAAATTCCCTTTTTGATTTGCCAAAACAAATTCTTCATGGAACTTCTCTAAAAAACCCTTTTTAAATTTATTAGCAACCCTCCTATAATGAAAAATATAGGATTTATATTTGCAAGATTCGTAAACAGATTTCAAATCATCTGATTCAGATAATATTTTGTTTAATTTATTTTTTATGAATTCCCATTCTTCAAATATTATAAAAACCTTTTCTTTATTAGTTGTTGATTGATTAGGATTATCTTTTCTGTAAAAATAAAATGCTTTATCTAATATCATTATTTTTTCTGCAAAACAAAAGGTTTGGAACCAAAAACCATTATCTTGGAAAGATGCACCTGGTGTTTCATTATGCTTTATATCATTTTCAACTAAGAAATTTCGTTTGTATATGCCTGCCCAGGTTTGTTTATTGAATTTAAATGCTTTAAAATCTTTTTTAGGATTTATAATACAATTATAATAGTCAAAATCAGCTAAATTTGAATATGTAAATATTCTATTTCCTTGTTCATCTCTAAAGTTTCTAAAATCACCTTTTATGAAGTCAAGGTCATGTTGTATTGCTTTTTTATATAATGTTTCATACATTTTAAGTGCAACATAGTCATCTGGTTCTAAAATTCCGATATATTCTCCTTTAGCTTGATCCATACCTAAATTCATACTATGTCCATAACCAGAGTTCGATTTGGATATTATCTTAATTCTTTCGTCTCTAGCCGCATAATCTTCAATTATTTCTGCAGATTTATCTGTAGAACCATCATTCACACAAATAATTTCTATATCTTTTAAAGTTTGATTTACAAGACTATCTAAAGCAATTTTTAAATAATCTTCAACATTGAATATTGGAACTACAATAGATACTTTAGGCTTGCTTGATGCTTTTATTAAAGGGTATTTTTCGATATCTCTAATTTTTAGATACTTTTTTTCGTAAAAATAGTTTTCTGGTACTTCACTTATTGAAAGTTCTTTTAATCCAGTTTCATGTAAGAATTCATAGAGTTCTCTGTAAGATTCTTGTGTTTTCAATGAATTTAAATTGTGCAGACATCCACTAACTCCAAAATTAACAAAGCTTTGTTTTAAATCATCAAAAATACCTTCTTCTATTAAAAAATTTTTTAATTCTAAAAAAGCATAATAAAAATCTTTTGGATATAAATGATTGTTGCTTTGACAGCTATTTTCATTTCTTCTATAATTTACCAGGGGAATATCTAGTATAGAGATCCTTTTTGCCTTTATTAATGCTTTAGAAGTAAATAAAAGGTCATTAGTTCTATGTATTTCTTGGAATTTAATGTTATTTTTTTCTATAAATTCCTTTCTAAATAGTTTATTCCAAGTCCAATTTTGAAATGTATTGAAAATATATTTCGGAAAATCTTTATAATTAAAAACCTCTTTTTTAGGCAATCTTTTTTTGTTCATATCATGGGGAACTCTTTTTAAATTAGAAATATCATCTTTAAAATCATTAACTCCAAAATTTATAATATCCAAAGATAATTTTTTGGATTTTTCATAAGCTTTTTCTAACATTTCAGGTTTAAAAATGTCATCAGCATCTAAAAATGAGAGATATTCTCCTTTTGAGATTTTCAATCCCTTATTTCTAGCAACTCCCGCACCACTATTTTCCTGATTTAATACTATGATTCTCTTATCTTTTTCTGCATATTCTTCTAATATTTTCAATGAATTATCTGTAGAACCATCATCTATGCAAATTATTTCTATGTCTTTTAGAGTTTGATTAATAATACTGTCTAGTGTTTCTTTTAAATAGTCTTCTACATTATATACAGGTAATATTACAGATATTTTTGGCATAAATGACCTCTTTTAACATTAGTTTAAATTTTTGATAGATAAAAACATATTAAATTTTGTTATTTCTAATTAAATAAATATTTTTGATTAATTTCTATAATTCTAATTTATTTAAGTTTTTTGCAGCAATTTTTAAATCATTTTTCGTATCTATTTCATAAGATCTAAGTAAATAATATTTAAGTGGTAAATTTTTGTTTAATACCTCGAAAACATATCCATCATTTTTAGTTATCTCTAAATCTTTAAAATAAAAAATACCTGCAATTTCATAGTTTGTTGAAGGTTGTCTTTGAAAATTTTTAATCATTTCAATGTTTTCTTCTACATCAGCAAAAACTGCTTCTTCAGATTTAGATAAAGTCAACCCAACAAGCGTTCCATTATCGCATTTGTTAATAAATGTTCTAAAATCGTTTTTATTAAATATAACATCTCCAAATAAGAGTAAATATGGGCTTTTAACATATTTAAGTCCTAAATAAAGACTATATGTATTTGATGTAGTTCTAAAATCAGGATTTTCAATAAAAACTACATCTTCTCTAATTTTTTTAACATGTTCCATTACTTTTTCCTTTTCATATCCAACTACCATGTAAATATTTGGGATATCTTTTAATAATTCAAGATTATAGTCAATAATTGCTTTTCCCCCTATTTCAACTAAGCATTTTGGAGTATTAAGTCCTAATCTTGATCCTAAACCTGCTGCAAGTATAATGGCATGTTTAACAACTTCCATAGATTTTCCTCATCATTCATTAAAATAATCATCTAAAAAATCTTAATATTTTGAAAATATAATATTATTTAATCCATATAACTAATCATATAACTTTTTTAAATTATTGAAAATCAGAAGATTAAATAATATTAAATTTAATATATTTTATAGATGCTTTAAATAAATAAAATCATATAATTTTTTACAAGGATTTTTAATTAATACTAATTTTAATTATATAATATTAATAATAATTATTTATAAATATTTATTATAATCCAAATTTTAATACAAAAAATTATATCAAAAAATATAATACAAAATATATTTTATTTAAGTTATTGTATATAAATATGTATATTTAACTTTATAATATTTAATTTTTTATTGATTGTTGAATTATAAAGATTATTTAGGATTTGTCTATAATATTAAATAGATTTTTAAAATTTAAGTGAAATTTTTATTAATATCTAATTTATATATTAAAATATATAGGAATAAAAATACATAATATTTAGAGTGCTAAAATAGTTAAATAATAGTTAAAAATTTTTATAAAATAATTAATCAGTTATTATTATATTTAATTTTTTATTATAAATGTAATTTAATAGGTCATTAATATTTAATTATATCATTAATATTTAATATTTTTAGTCTTAATAATAATGAAATAAATATTTGATTGTTCAAAAGTTTAATTATTTTATTTATTTAAATTAAAATTTAAATTAAATCTCTTTAGTTCTTTTAATGGAGGAAGTATAATTACTTATAGATTTTCAATAATTATTCCTGCTTATAATGTAGAAAAATACATTTCAAAAAGTTTAGATTCTTTAGTTAATCAAACTTTTAAAAATTTTGAAGTAATTTTGATTGATGATGGTTCTACAGATTCAACACAGGATATCATTAAAGAATATTGTGAAAAATATCATAATTTCAAATCTATCATTCAAAAAAATCAAGGAGTTGCTAATGCTAGAAATAACGCACTTAAAATTGCTAAAGGTGAGTATATTGGTTTTTTAGATCCTGATGGGGATTGTTTTTTTGAAGATGCTCTTTATAACTTTAATGAAACAATAAATTTTCATGAAAATAAAGATAATTCTCCAGAATTAGTAATAGGTTCTCAAATTACTACAGATACTTGGTCAAAAGTGAATTTTGATTCTTCTAGTAGAAATTTAAAAAATACTTTAAGGTTGGTTCTTAACTTTAGAAATAAATTTAATAAAATAAATTTTTTAAAGAAACTAAGTAATAATAAATTTTTTAAAAATTTATATTATTATAAAAGTGCAAAATTTCTTCCTTATGAGAATGAAATAGCTCCTCATGATAAAAGAATAATTTGGACTATGTTAATATTAAATAAAATGTTTAAAAGAGAAAAATTATTGGAAACTGGTGTTAAAATGCCTATTTTGACCCATGCAAGTGATGCAGCATTCTTATTTTCTTTTTTATATAAGTGTGATATAATTGTGGGATGTCCACATGATGTTTTAATTTATAAAAAAAGAATATTTTCAGATGATTCTTCTCTTTCACAAGAATCAAATTTAGATTCTGTAAATGCATATTATGAATCTTATAACATAATTTTGGAATCCTTTAAAGAATATTCTAATAAATATCGACAATTATTAAAAAATAATAATGATAATAATGAATTGAAAAATTTTGAAAGTGAATTTTCAGAATATATTGATTTATTACAATTTAAAGAACTACAAACTCTATTTATCAACATGACTTATAGATCATTCTGGAAAACGGATACTGATACTTTAATAAGGGTTAAAAATATTCTAATGGAATTTAAAGAAGAAATAATTCCAGAAACATGGGAAGTAATCCGTAATTCTAATAAAGATATTAATATAGATGATCTTGTTGTTGATCCTATTGAAATGGCAGATAATCCTTTAATCACAATAGTATTAGATAATATGGGAGGCAAAATTGATTTTATTCTCTTAAGAAGAATAATATCTAACATATATAACTCAAATTTCCCTGCATTTGAATTAATAATTTCAAATGAATTATTTAGGGAGTTAGATGAGAGTTTTCAAAGTAAAGAAAATATTCATTTTATTGAATATGTTCATGCAAATGATTTTAAAAATAAGGCTATTAATAAATCTAAAGGGGATTATCTATTTTTTATAGATCAAGATATTTTATTCTCTCCTAATTTATTAAAAGAAATGTTTGATAGGATAAATGGTATTAATTCTTCAGTTACTACAATTAAAGAAAAACTCAGTGAAGTTAAATCTCTTGGATTTTCTACTAAATTAATTAGGAACTTTCCTAAAATATTTATAAATTTTATAAGATTATTCATTTCTTTATTTAAAAGAAAATCACAAAAAAAATATGATTTTATAATCTGTCCAATGAAACCTGTGATTGAGGACAGAATGGATAAAGAAGATGAATATGAAATCTACAAATATTCTAAAAGAAATCTTTTAGATTCCAATATCCTTAGTGATTGTATCATTTCTGATAAACTAATTAGTAAGGAGTTTTTAAAAAGAATTAAATTTGAATTTTCTAAAGACATTAAAAAAGATATTAATATTTTCTATTCTCTTGGCGAATTTCAGAAAATAAATAAAAATTATATATTAACAACTGATGAATATTTGAAAAAACCTCTTATTTCAATAATAATTGATAATATTAATTTAAATGAACAAGAAATAAATGATTTATTGGAATCAATATATAATCAGGAATTTAAATCTTTTGAAATAATTTTAAATGGAGATTTAAAACTTAAAAATAATATAAATCATTTAAATGAGGATAATATTAAATTCACTAATAATAATTTCAAGGAAGAATCTATTAATATATCTAGTAGCCAATATGTTTTATATATCGACTCACCTATTAATTATAAATCAAATGACTTTAATAAAATTTTTAATAAATTTAAATCAAATAAAATTGGAATGAAAGATAATATCAATAATAAAATTATTATAAAAAATAAGCTTTAGTAGTTGATGATATATGAGGATATAATTTCAATAAAAAATTTCATAAAATGGTAATTTATTTTATATTATTATATTTAAAATAGTTAATTTAATTAAAAACAATTATAAAAAATATATAATTAAATTATTATATAAATAATTATATAATAATAATATAAGAACATAATTTTATTTTAATATTTAATTTAGATTATTATTTAATATTTAGGAGATTAACATGATATTCGGGGCAATTTTGGCAGGTGGTACTGGAACAAGAATGGGGAAGATTGAAAAGCCTAAACAATTTCTTTTACTTGGAAATAAACCAATTATAATACATACAATAGAAAAATTTTACATCAACGATATCTTTGATGAAATAATTGTATTATGTCCAAAAAATTGGATAAATTATACTGAAGATCTTATAAATAAATATATTATTAATCAAAATATTTTTAATAGCTCAAATAAGATTAAAGTAGTGGAAGGTGGGGATCAGCGTAATGAAACTATTATGAATGCTGTTTCATATATTGATGAAAATTATGAATTATCTGATGATGATATAATTGTTACTCATGATTCTGTTAGACCATTTATAACTCACAGAATATTAACTGAAAATATAAAGTATTCTGGTAAATATGGGGCATGTGATACTGTTATCCCAGCATCAGATACAATTGTAGAAAGTAACGACAATAAATTCATTAAGAATATACCTAATAGAAAAAATATGTATCAAGGTCAAACACCTCAGTCTTTTAAAATAAATAAACTAAAAACACTCTATAATAAACTTTCAAATGAAGAAAAAGACATGTTAACCGATGCATGTAAAATTTTTTCAATAAACAATGAAAAAGTTTTTCTTGTTGAAGGAGAAGTAACAAATATTAAAATTACATATCCATATGATTTAAAAGTTGCAAACTCTATTTTAAAAGGATATTAATTTTATTATTTAATTTTATTATATTATTAATTATATTTTTATTATAATAATTATTATAATATATATTATTTAATTATCTTTAAAGTTCTGGCTAGTGAAATAATGATTAACACAGTATATCGATTAGTGGCTCCTAAACTCTTTGAAGAAGAGTATGAAGAAGTTTTTTTAAAAGATAATGTGGTTGTTAGACCTACTTATCTTTCAATTTGCCAAGCAGATCAAAGATATTATAATGGTAACAGACCTCCTGAAGTTTTAGCTGAAAAATTTCCTATGGCATTAATACATGAATGTATTGGAGAAGTTATTAATGATGATACTGGAACTTTTTCTCAGGGAGATAATGTAGTAATTATTCCAAATACACCTATAGAATCTGATGATATAATATCTGAAAATTATTTGGAATCTAGCAAGTTTAGATCTAGTGATTTTGATGGATTTATGCAGGATTATATTGTTTCATCTCCAGATAGATTAGTTAAACTACCAAATAATATAAATAAAGAAGTTGCATCATTTACAGAACTGGTTAGTGTAAGTCTTCATTCAATTACTCGGTTTTCTGAAATTTCTCATGAAAAAAAAACAGTAATAGGTGTTTGGGGAGATGGAAACTTAGGATATATAACTTCTCTTTTGTTAAAAACACTTTTTCCAGATTCTAAAGTGATAGTATTTGGAACAAATGATGAAAAATTGAATATATTTAGTTTTGTTGATGAAACATTCAAAATAAATGAAATCCCTCATAATTTAAATATTGATCATGCATTTGAATGTGTTGGTGGAAGAGGATCTCAAATGGCAATTGATCAAATAATTAATCATATTAAACCTGAAGGAACAATATCTTTTTTAGGAGTATCGGAATTTCCTATACCAATAAATACGAGAATTATATTAGAAAAAGGTCTTTTTATTTTTGGAACTAGTAGAAGTGGAAAAAAAGATTTTTTGAATACTATAAAAATTTTTGAAGAACATCCAATTATACTGTCTTATTTAGAGAGTATTATCAGCAATGTATTTAAAATAAGAACTTTAAATGATATTAATGAAGCATTTGAGAAGGATTTTAACTCTCATTATGGAAAAACAGTTTTAGTTTGGAATAAATAGATTCATATGATTATTATTTTATTTTAGCTAAATATTGTTCAATTATTCTATATTTTCCTTAAATAATACATTAGATAAAATATAAGAAGATAATTATATTTTAAACTAAATATATTCTATTAATTTTTAAAATTATATTTCTGATAGTCTTTAAAATTATATTTAGAAACCTATTTAAAGGATTTATTACATATTCTTTTTAATATTATCATTAAAATTCAAATTATTATTAAATACTAAATAATTATTAATCTTAATGATTTATATATTTAGATAATGAATATAAATAATAAAAATTAATATAGTAAAACTGAATTAAATAAATAAGCAATTAAATAAATAAGATATTAAATAAATAAGCTTAATAGTACTATATATTAAAAATTTCCTGGAGATATAATGAGTTTTGATTTTATAATAAATAATAGGTTTATTCTAAATTTTAAAAAATATAAGTATCTTTTATATGAACTTATTAAGAGAAACATTAAGTTAACCTATAGAAGATCTTCTTTAGGACTTTTTTGGACATTTTTAAGTCCTTTACTCTTTACAATAGTTTTATCAATAATTTTTTCAACATTTTTCAAGAGAAGTATTGAAAATTATCCTGTTTATCTTTTATGTGGAAAATTATTATTTGATTTTTTCAGTAGTGGAACTAAGACAGCAATGAATTCCTTGAAAAGTGCAAGCGTAATTAAGAAAATTTATGTTCCTAAATATATATTCCCATTAGCTAATGTTTTAGGAAACTATGCTACATTTTTAATTTCCTTATCAGTTTTAGTTCTTTTAGTGGTTGTTACAGGTGTTAATTTAACATGGAATGCATTTTTTATGATAGTGCCATTCTTCCTAATCTTATTACTAACTTTGAGTGTGGGATTAGTTCTTGCTACTGTTGTTATATTTGTTCGTGATGTTCAACATTTATGGGGAGTTTTTACTACTATGTTGATGTGGGGTAGTGCAATATTTTATCCTGTTAGTACAGTCCCTGAACAATTTAGATTTTTATTTGACATTAACCCAGTATATAATGTAATATTAATGCTTAGAAATTCAATTTTATACGGAATTGCTCCGACTACATACCAAATGTTGTTTGTTTTCGGATTTTCAATGGTTTTTTTAATAATTGGGATAGTTTTATTATATAAATACCAAGATAAATTTATACTTTATATTTAGGTGATATTTTGGGTGAAAAAGTTATTGAAGTTGAAAATCTTTCAATGAAATACAATCTAGCTAAAGAAGGAAAAATAAGTTTAAAAAACTATTTTAAAAAAGTTAAAAATAGAGAACTCCTTTATCAAGAATTTTGGGCTCTTGAAGATATTTCTTTTGATGTAGAAAAAGGAGATAGGTTAGCTATTTTGGGGTTAAATGGCGCTGGGAAAAGTACACTTCTTAAAGCTGTTGCAGGTGTTATAAAGCCAAATAAAGGAACAGTAAAAACAAAAGGAAGAATAGTTCCTTTATTAGAGTTAGGTGGAGGATTTTCTGGAAATTATACTGGAAGAGAAAATATTTTTCTTAGAGGGGCTATGTTAGGTTTTTCTACAAAATACATGGAGGAACATTTTAACGAAATTGTAGAATTTTCCGAAATTAAAGATTTTTTAGATGTTCCTCTAAATAATTATTCTTCTGGAATGAAATCAAGATTAGGATTTTCTGTTTCTACTGTGGTTAATCCAGATATACTAATTTTAGATGAAGTTTTGTCTGTTGGTGATGCTAAATTTAGAAAAAAATCATTTGCTAAAATGATGCAATTAATCGAAGATAATGATACTACAGTTTTATTTGTTTCTCATTCATTAACTCAAGTAAAAGAGCTTTGTAATAAAGCAATATTATTAGATAAAGGTAAACTTATAATGAAAGGGGATATAGAAGAAGTTTGTAATAAATATGAAGAAATTATTCAGAGCTAATCAAAACTTAGAATATTAAGTCATTGATTAGTTATTATTTTCCAGTGTTTACAGTGTTATAATGAATTTTAAATATAAAATATTTGCATATATCTTCAATTTTTTTAAATTATTTTCTTTTAATAGAAACGATGTATTTTTTATTCTTGATAAAAAAAATTCTTTTAATGGGAATTCAAAATTTATTAAAAATGAACTATCTAAAAGAGATAAATTTAAATTTTATACTCTTTCTAAAGAAGATTATTCTTTTCAAGGAGTGAAATCTCCAATAAATACTATAAAAAAATTTTTCACATTATTAAATTTCTTTTTTATTGGATCATATAGATTATCTAAATCAAAATATGTATTTCTAAATGATAATTTTTTTCCTCTTGCATATATGAACTTTAATAAGGATGTCACTATTTTTCAGCTTTGGCATGCTCCAGGTGCATTTAAAAAATTTGGAATATCCTCGCTTGATGATGAAAATGTTAAAATATTAACAAAATTATCAAATAAGAATTTAAAATTGTCTGTAAGCTCTAAAAACATTTTTGAATTTTATCAAGAAGCATTTGGGGTAAATAAAGATCAAATTTTCAATTTTGGAGTTCCTAGAATTGATTACTATTTTAATAAAAAATATAATAATAATGAAAATATAAAAAATATAAGAAAAAATCTTGAAAGAAGATATCCTGAAATTAAAGGGAAAAAATTAGTTTTATATGCTCCAACTTTCAGAGAAAATAAAGAAAAAAATGATGATATTGTAAATAAATTTGATTTTAAAAGATTTAATTCATGTTTAGGGGATAAATTTTCATTAATATTTAAATCACATCCTAAAATTACAACGCCTTCAATAGAAGGAGTAATTGATTTAACAACTTATTCGGATGAAAAAGAATTACTACTGATATCAGACATATTAATAACAGATTACTCATCTTTAATGGTAGAATATGCTTTATTATCAAAACCGATTATTTTTTATCCATTCGATTTAGATTATTATTTAAAATATGAAAGAGGATTTTATTTTGATTATAAAGATGTTCCTGGTCCAATAGCTAAGGACACTGATGAAATAATTAAAATAATTAAAAATAATGATTTTGACTTTAATCTTATTGATAATTTCGTTAAAAATAATTATGATTATTTAGATAGTAATTCTTCGAAAAGAATTGTTGATTATGTTTTGAAAAGTGAATTTTAAGTTTGGATGTAATATTAGATAATTATTTTATTTCAAAATTATAAATAATTATATTATAATATAATTAATTATAAAATTATAAAAACTAACTATCAAAACCAAAAAATAATATAAAAAATACTATAATAACTAAATATTAGAACTAAATATTAGAATTAACTATTAGAACTAAATATAGAATTAAATATTAAAAGTATAAATAATAAATATTATTTTAAATTTAAGATTTGCCTTATAAATGGTGTTAATATTGAAAATTTCTGTTGTTATTCCTAACTATAATGGTATGAATTTTTTAGGCAACTGTTTGAAATCATTAGAAAATGAATCTGAAAGAGATGAATCTCATTTTTTAGAAGTTATTATAATTGATAATGGATCAGATGATGGTAGTTTGGATTTTTTAAAGGATAAAGCTAATGATAACAATTTAAATAATATTAATTACAACTTAATTTTAAATAAAAATAATTTAGGATTTGCTAAAGCTGTTAATCAAGGTATAAAACTAGCTAATGATCAAAATACAGATTATATATGTTTGCTTAATAATGATGTAGATGTTAAACAAGGTTTTATATCTAATTTAGTTAAATCAATAGAAATTGATGAAAATATATTTAGTGTCAGCAGTAAGATGCTACAATATAAAAATCCTGATTTAATAGATGATGCAGGGGATGAATATACCATATTGGGATGGACAAAAAAGGCAGGAGATGGAAAATCTTCAAAAAATTATTCAAATTCTCGAAAAATTTTTAGTAGTTGTGCTGGTGCAGCCTTATATAGAAAATCTATCCTAAATGAAATAGGTTATTTTGATGAAAACTTTTTTGCCTATATGGAAGATGTTGATATAGGATTTAGGGCATTAATCAATGGTTATACAAATGTATATTCTCCTAATGCGATTGTATACCATATAGGCAGTGGTAGTAGTGGTAGTAGATATAATGAATTCAAAATAAAATTAGCTGCCAGAAACAACATTTGGGTTATTTATAAAAATATGCCTTGGCCTCAAATATTACTTAATATAGGGTTTTTATTTATAGGATTCTTAATAAAATATCTCTTTTTCCTTAGAAAAGGTTATGGAAAATTATATTTAGAAGGATTAAAAGAAGGATTAAATAATAGAAAAAAAATCAAAAAAAATGGGTTTAAATCTTCTAATTTAAAAAATTATTTTAAGATTGAATGGAAATTAATAATAAATACATTCAAACTATTAATTAAATAGACTATGTGATTAAATGGATTTATCAATTATCATTGTTAATTATAAAACTCATGATTTGACAAAAAATACTGTTAATTCAGTGTTAAAAACTGTAAAATCCTCATATGAGATTTTTATAGTTGATAATGATTCTCAAGATGGTAGCTATCAAAAGCTGGAATCAACTTTTCAAAATGAAATATCTAGTGGAAAAATAAAATTAATTGCTAATGATTCTAATCAAGGTTTTGCAGCTGCAAATAATATAGCTATTAGAAAATCAAAAGGAAATTTCATACTTCTTTTAAATTCTGATACCATAGTAAAAAAAGGGTCAATAGATATTCCTTTGGAATACATCAAACATAACAATGATATAGGTGCTATTGGGCCTAAAATTCTTCTTCCAAATGGAGATTTAGATAAAGCAGCTAAACGTAGTTTTCCAAATCCTAAAAATTCATTTTATAGATTATTTGGACTTTCTAAAATTAGTAAAAATTCGAATTCTGATAATTATAATCTTGATAATCTCGACCCAGATGAAGTTTATGAAGTAGATAGTTTGGTTGGAGCATTCATGCTTGTTAGAAATGAAACAATAATTGAAATAGGCCTTTTAGATGAAGATTATTTCATGTATGGTGAAGATATTGATTGGTGCTATCGAATAAAAAAAGCTGGTTGGAAGGTCATTTATTATGGAAAAGTAGATATTATTCATTATAAAGGTTCAAGTAGTAAGAAACAGAAGTCAAAGCTAATATATGAATTTCATAGGGCCATGTATCTTTTTTATAAGAAGCATTATACTGATAAATATTCATTATTTACAAAAATTATTGTTTACATAGGTATAACTCTTCTTTTAATAATTAAACTATTTTTAAATATTTTTAAAAAATAAATCTATTTTATAATATTTTTAATATTTTTAATATATTTAATATATTTTATATAATTTTATATATTTTTTATAATTTTTATTAATTACATATAAATATATATTTAGTATTTATTTTCTACTAAATTTTTAATAATTATTATATTTATAAATATTAACAGTTATAATAATGATATTTAATATATAAATTTTTTAGTAATGATTATATAAATGTTTATAATAAAATAATTATAATAAAATATTTAATATTAAGATAAATAATTAATAAGATAAGATATTTAAATATAACTAAATATAATTAATATTAATTAATAATAATTGATATCTAATTAATAATATAACATATTCTTAATTATATTGATATTTGATTCACGCTTAAAGAGTTTTACTTTGAAATTTAACCAAATAATCCAGATAATATGATTAAACAAAACCAACGATTTTTAAATACTATATTAATCGTAATTGATGCATCTGTTCTAATTCTAGCTTTTATTGTGGCATGGTTTTTAAGATTCAAAACAACTCTTTTTGGGCCATTGGGAGGCTTTCTTTCTTTTGAAAAATATCTGCTGATGGTTATTTTCATAATCCCTTTATACTTATTATCATATTATTTTTTAGGTCTTTATAAACCATTTAGGGATCAATCTAGTATTATACCTGAAGCTAGTCAAATTGTAAAAGCTAATATTTTTGTTTTCGCATTATCAATAGCTACATTGTTCATTATTGAACAACCTGATTATTCAAGAATACTTTTATTTGTCTTCGCTGTTTTAAGTACATTATTTGCTATAATTGAAAGATATATTTTTAGAGAGATTTTAAAGCATATTAGGGCTAATGATCAAAACATGAAACATGTTTTAATTGTAGGAGATGGAGAATTAGCTATTAAATTTGCTGAAAAAATAACATCAAAAAAATATCTAGGTTATTCTATAAGTGGGTTTTTAGGTTCTCGTCACGAAATTGGACATATAATTGGAAATTCTAAAGTTATTGCAAAAATCGATGATCTTGATGAATTATTAGCAAATAATGAATATGACAGGGTTATAATTGCTATTCCTCTTAAGTACTATGATAACCTAATGAAATTAGTAGATATATGTGAAAATCAAGGTGTAAAAGCTGAAATTATTCCAGATTATTACAAATATATTCCAGCAAAACCTTCTATTGACATGATAGATGAGTTACCTATCATAAATATTCGTTATGTTCCTTTAGATGATGCTTTAAATAGTTTTATAAAGAAATCTTCTGATATTATTATTTCTTTAATCGCTATACTTATTACTTCACCAATTATGATTATAACGGCCATAGCTATTAAATTAACATCTCCTGGACCAATTATTTTTAAACAAGAACGAATTGGTTATCAAAGAAAACCTTTTATGATGTATAAGTTTAGAAGCATGAAAGTACAAGATGAAAATGATGAAAAATCAGAATGGACTACTAAAGATGATCCAAGAAAGACAAAAGTAGGAGATTTCATTAGAAAAACTAGTATAGATGAATTACCTCAATTTTTCAATGTATTAAAAGGTGAAATGAGTGTTGTAGGTCCAAGACCAGAAAGACCTTATTTTGTTGAAAAATTTAGGAGTGATATTCCAAAATACATGGTAAAACATCAAGTAAGACCAGGACTCACTGGACTTGCTCAGGTACATGGTTATAGGGGAAATACTTCTATTAAAAGACGTATTGAATATGATATTGAATATGTAGAAAATTGGTACTTAGGATTAGATTTATTAATAATGTGGAAAACTATAATTAAAGGAAATAGAAATGCTTATTGATTTTAAAATATATAAAATTTCCTATATTAGAATATGTTTTTACTTTATAATAACTTCTTTAGATAATTATCTTTGGATAATTTCTTTATATAATCTTTTTAAAACATTTTAACTTTATTTAATAAGAATATTATAATGAATTATTTCTATTATATTTATATAAAATAATTTTATTTAAAATAATTTTATTATGAGAACACAATTTCAATATAAGAAATGATTATTTTTATAATATAACAATTTTCCAAAATTATTGTAATAATATTTATATATAAGTTATTACTAATTTTATTTAAAATATAAAAATACTTTCTTAATAATTAAATAATTAATAATATTTTCATGATTTAATTTTATATACTAAATTTAATTATAAATGAGAATAATAATATAATATATATAATAATAATATGTGGCTTTATTGTAGCTTATTATCAATATATAGCTATTATTGTATTAAAATTTTTATCATTGATTATTAAATAAAATATATTATTTTATATCATGAAAGTATAGACAAGAAGTATCTAAATATTAAAATGAAAATTAGTTAAAATTAATTAAAACTAGTCAAAATTAATTAGAATTAGATAATATAATATAAAATCAAATGAAATATGAATAAAAGTAAAACATCACTATAAGAATATATTTAAAATCTAAGTTTGGTTTAACCTTGTAAAATTGAAAATTTGAAAAGTAACTTAGAAATTTATTTTCAAAATATTACTTCTCATTACCTCTCTTAGATAAGGATTATTTAATTGGTAACAATAATTAATATTAAAAGTGTGAGGGCTTGGTATGGATAATGAAATAATTGAAGAATATGAAAAAATTAGGGATAAAATCTCTGAAGAAGAATTTTTAGAGAAAATGAAGGAAAAAAAGAAAGATTATGAAGATATAAGTTTTATGAGTGATCTTGACATAGCTAGGACTGTTGTGGGGGAATATATCACTGAAAAAAATGAACATAGATCTGAAAATGAAGAACATCTTATGGACAAAATATCTAAGTTAGAATCTGGTGCTCAAAATTTAAGTGTCATCGGTCGTATAATGGGTATTTCGAATCCTAAAGTATTTACAAGCAGAAAAGGGAAAGTTGGAAAACTAGCTAATTTAAAAATTGCTGATGATACTGGGGAAATTAGGGCTGTTCTATGGACAGAAAACATAAAACTTTTAAAACAGATTAATGAGGGGGATGTTGTTCAAATAAACAAGGTAGATGTTAAAGATGGATACAGGCCAGGGACCAAAGAAATTCATTTAACTCCTCGATCAACTATTGATGTTTTAGATAGTGAAGATTATTTAGATTTGCCTGAATATGAAGAACCTATAACTCTTATTTCTGATATTGAACCAGATACTGAAGTAAATATCATAGCTAGACTTATAAGACTTCCTAAAATTAGGACTTATGAGAAAAACGGAAAAGAAGGGCAAGTAGCTTCTTTAGAACTTCAAGATGAAACTGGAAAAATTAGCTATACATTATGGAACAAAGATACAGACTTAATCAACAGCCTAGAATTAAATGAGGGGGATTCTCTAAAAATACTCTCTGCATCTGCACGTGAACGAAATGGTGAGATTTCTTTAAGCCATTGGGATGGAAGGATAATAAAAGGAGATTTTGAAGTTCCAGAATATGAAGATAAAGTATTAAAAATAGCTGAAGTACAAGAAATGAAAGATGTTTCTTTAATTGGCCTAGTTACTAAAATCCAAGATACTATTGAGTTTGATAGAGCTGATGGTTCTAAAGGTGCAGTTAAATCTATTGAAATAGCTGATGATACAGGTTCTATCAGAGTAACTCTTTGGGGAGATGACACTAATTTGGAAATCAACAAAGGAGATATAATTAAAATAACTGGTGGAAATATTGAATTTGATGAATATACTGAAACTGGATATAGAGTTAATACAAATTGGAATACTCAGATTATAACAGATCCTGATGAAGAAAATAATTTAATTGATGTTTTAAAAGAATATCAAGCTCAATTAGGCCCAATTAAAGTTGAACAAGTTCAACTTATAGAAGAAGATGGTGAGGAAGTGGATGTTCTTGGTAGAATTATAAATATGAATGATCCGAGAGAATTCCAAAGAGATGATGGAACAACTGGTCTTGTTAGATCTGGAGATTTGGCAGATGAAACAGGAATGATCAGGCTTTCGTTTTGGGATGAAAAAGCTCAAAATAATTTTGAACCTGGAAAAGCTTTCTTAATTGAAAATGCTAGAACTAGAATGGGTCTTTATGCTGTTGAATTAAATATAGGAAAAACAGCAAGAGTAATAGAATTGGCTGAAGAAGATACTGGAGATTTACCTTCATTTACAGAACTTGAAGATATGATTTACACTCTCAAAAAAATTGAAGATTTAGAAGAAGATGATGTAAATGTAAAAGTAATAGCTAGAATCGTCGATATTCAAGAACCTAATGAATTCCAAAGACAAGATGGAACTCCGGGCCTCCTTAGAAATATGGAAATAGGGGATGATACTGGAATTATAAGAACAACTCTTTGGAATGAACAAGCAGAAATCCAATATGAAGTAGGGGATGCTTTAAAAATTGAAAATCCTCGTGTATCTTTTAGAAATGATCAGCTTGAATTAAGTATAAGTAACAGTACTAAAATTACTAAAGCAAATGAGGATGATTTAAAAGATTTACCTTCATTTGAAGAATTAGAAGAAATATTATATGTATCTAAAAATATAGCTGATTTAGAAGATGATGATAAAAATGTTAAAATCCAAGGAAATCTAGGAGATACTTTTGGTAACAATATTCTTTCTGCAAGATGTCCTAATTGTAATAATAGATTAGAACAACTTGATGATGAATATGTCTGTGATTATTGTGGTGAAGATGTTGAAAAACCAAGATATCTTTTAATGATTCCAGCAAGGATTGAAGATGATACTGGTGATATTTCCATTACTTTCTTTGGAAAGTTGGCTGAAAAATTACTTGATATGACTACTGATGAAGCAGCTGAAATCGTAGAAGATAGTGCTGATGAAGGTGTTTTAGAAGGTAAAGTTGAAAATTTAGCTGGACTTGGTATAAAAATTATTGCAGATGTTAATTTTGATGAATATAATGAAGAAATTAGATTGAATCCTAAAAAGATTATTTCTACAGAATTGTAATTATTGATTCACATTAATAAAATGATAAAAAAATGATAAAATATCAAAAATAAACAAATATCAAATTTATAAGCGAATTATAAAAGCAAAATTAAAATAAAAGGAATGATTATTATGGTTGAACTTGAAGAATTGCCTAGTGTCGGTGAAAAAACCGCGCAAAAATTAAGAGATGCTGGGTTTGCTGACATGATGAGGTTAGCCACGGCCACAGCCAAAGAATTAGCTGTAAAAGCAGAGATTGGTGAAGGAGTAGCTGAAAAAGTTATTGAAGCAGCTAGAAAAGCTGAATCCATTGATTTTGAAACTGCTTTTGATGTAATGGAACGAAGACGTGATGTAGGAAGAATTACAGTAGGGAGTGAAGCTTTCAATGAATTAATTGGTGGAGGAATTGAAACTCAATCAATCACTGAAGTATTTGGTGAATTTGGGTCTGGTAAAAGTCAAATTTCTCATGAATTAGCTGTTACAGTTCAACTTCCAAGAGATAAAGGTGGTCTTGATGGAGAATGTGTATTTATTGATACTGAAAATACCTTCCGTCCTGAAAGAATAGATCAAATTGCTGCTGGATTTGACATGGATCCAGAAGAAGTTCTTCAAAAAATTCATATAGCTAGAGCTTTTAATTCATCTCATCAAATCTTAATGGCTGATAAAATTAATGAATTGATTCAAAGTGGAGTAAATATAAAATTAGTCATTGTGGATTCATTAATGGCACATTTTAGAGCAGAGTACGTTGGAAGAGAGTCTTTAGCTACAAGACAACAGAAATTAAATCAACACTTACATGCACTTCAAAATATAGCTAATACTTATAATGTAGCTGTCTTCATTACAAATCAAGTGCAAGCAAGGCCAGATGCTTTCTTTGGAAGTCCAACAAAAGCTATTGGTGGTCATGTTTTAGGTCATGCTTCTACTTATAGAATTTGGCTTAAAAAAGGTTTAGCAGGCAAAAGAATTGCTAGATTAGTTGATTCTCCTCATTTACCTGAAGGTGAATGTGTATTTAAAATCACATCTGATGGTATTGTGGATTAATTAATCACAATTACCTTTTTTATTTTTATTCTTATATTTCTTTTTAGTTTTTTTTATTTTTATTTTTATTTCTTTTTTATCAAAAATTTATTTGTATCAGCTTTTTTCTCTTTTATAGATTATTTTTGTTTTATTTTATCTTGTTATTATGTAATAATATTTTTAATATTTGCTATATTGATAATTTTATCATTGATAATTTAATAGTTAATATATATTAAAATATATAAGATACAATTTAAAAATATAGATATATCATTCTGTATTAGAATATCATTTTGAGATATAGAATATTCTTTAGTAAATTTTAACGATTTTTTAAAGTGAGATAATGGCTGATGTGTTAAGTACAATAATTGTTATTTTAATAATGATTTTTTTGGGGTATTTTTTAAAAAGAATAAATTTACTCAATACAAAAGACATTGATGTTTTAAACAAGCTTGTTATTAATGTAGCTATGCCTTGTCTTATTTTTTCTTCTTTATATGTAGCAGATTTATCAAACATAACTAATTTGGCTGTAATGCCGATGATTACTCTTATTGTAGGAGCAATTTCGGGTCTAATGGTTTTCATAGTTCTTACATTTAAGGGATATTCTAAAAAACAAAAATGGAGTGTAATTGTCCCAGTTGCAATTGGAAATACTGCATTTCTTGGATTTCCAATGGTATTAGGAGTTTTTGGTCAAACAGGTTTAATTAGAGCTATATTTTCTGATATGGGAACTCTAATAATGTTCCTTTCTCTTAGTATAATATTAATGGCAAATTTTGGTGGAACCTTTAAGGAAGTTATTAAAAGGATTTTAAGTTTTCCAGTTCTTTGGGCAGTTATTTTAGGAGTTAGTTTTAATCTTTTTAATATTCCCATTGGGGGAATAGCTACTGATGTTATTGGATATTTAGCTGCGGCAGCAATTCCTATTATAATGATATCTCTTGGTATTTCTCTACAATTTGAAGGATTTTTGAGAAATTTAAAAGAAGCTGGATTAGCTGTAATTGTTAAATTGTTTTTAGCACCATTAATTGCTTTTATTATTGTAAATCTTTTAGGAATTTCTGGAATGGGGTATACTATAGCTATTGTTGAAGCAGCAATGCCTTCTGGAATGTTAACTTTAGTTTTAGCTATTAATTATAAATTAGACTTTAAGCTATCTGCTGATTGTGCCATTGTTACTACTATTTTTAGTTTAATTACATTACCAATTATTATTGGTATTATATAAATATATAAAAATTATTTTTGTAAAAATTATTTATTTCAGATGATAATATTAATATTAATTCAGATACTATAATACTAATACATTAACTATTAATATTTATTACAATTATTTTTTCCTTTTTATTTTTCCTTTTTATTTTTTAATTAATTGATTTAATATCATTTTTTGACAAATTCGTATTATTTATAAAAACATTGTTTTTCATTATTTAACTAGTAATTATAACTATTTTGATTTATAAAATCTTATAAATCATTTGTAAATTATTTTAAATATTATTAAAGGGATATTTATTAATTAACAGATTTTAATTATAATTTTAATCATATTGCTTTAAATTTTGTTTAATATAATTTAATCTAATTTAAATACTATTAAAATAAATATATAATTATTTTCATGATATAACAACTATTAAATAAATTTGAAGCAATTTAAAATAATTTAAATGAGGTTTAATTCATCATATATAAAGTTTACTCAACACTAAAAATAGAAACCTTTATTTATGTAAATGGCATACATAACACCATCTAAGATTTTATAATATATTTAATATTATAATTTAATATTATAAAAATTATTAAAGAATTAAAAATATATTTAAAAATTATAAATATTTAAAAGATATTTAAAAATATTTAAAGTATTTAATATTAAAAATTACTCATATTTTTTTAATGTTTTTAAGATAATATAAAATATTATTGTATATTTTAAAAATTGAGTCTTATAAAATATTAGATATCATCAACTTGTACAAGGTGATTATAAAATGGCAGAAGAAAGAGATGTTTCAAATGAAGAACCACGTATAGGGGTATATGTTTGCCACTGTGGTATAAATATTGGTGGGGTCGTCGACGTCCCAGCAGTCGCAGAGTATGCAAAAACTCTTCCTAATGTGGTTATTGCAAAAGATTATAAATATTACTGTTCTGACCCAGGTCAACAAGTAATTCAAGATGACATTAAAGAACACAACCTCAACAGAATTGTTGTAGCTGCATGTTCTCCAAGACTTCACGAACCTACATTCAGAAGATGTGTAAGAGAAGCTGGATTAAATCAATTCTTGTTTGAATTTGCTAACTTAAGAGAGCACGATTCTTGGGTACACATGGGTGAACCTGAAGCTGCTACTGAAAAAGCAAAAGATTTAACAAGAATGGCAGTAGCTAAAGCTAGACTCCTTGAGCCTTTAGAAGCTTCCGTTGTATCTGTAGACAACAAAGCTATGGTTATTGGTGGGGGAGTAGCTGGTATTCAGTCTGCTCTTGATTTAGCTGATATGGGATTCCAAACCTACATGATAGAAAAACAACCTACTATTGGAGGAAGAATGGGACAATTGGATAAAACGTTCCCAACATTGGATTGTTCAATGTGTATTCTCGCTCCTAAGATGGTGGATGTTGGTAAGCATGAAAACATCGAACTTATGACTTACTCTGAAGTAAGAGAAGTAGATGGATATATTGGTAACTTTAAAGTAAAAGTAGAGAAAAAACCAAGATACATTGATGAAGAACTTTGTGTTGGTTGCGGATCTTGTGTAGAAGTATGCCCTATTGAAATGCCAAACTACTTTGATGAAGGTATTGGTATGGTAAAAGCTGCATACATTCCATTCCCACAAGCAGTACCATTATGTGCTACTATTGATAAAGATTATTGTATTGAATGTAAGCTTTGTGATCAAATCTGTGAACGTGGAGCTGTTAAACATGACCAAGAATCTGAATTTGTAGATATTGAAGTAGGTACTATTATTGTAGCTACTGGTTATGATCCATATAACCCTACAGAAAAATTAGAATATGGTTATGGAGCTCACAGTAATGTAATTACAGCTATGGAAATCGAAAGGATGATTAATGCATCTGGTCCTACTGAAGGACATGTTGTTAAACCATCTGATCATAAAACTCCAAAACGTGTTGCATTTATCCATTGTGTTGGTTCAAGAGATGAACAAATCGGTAAACCTTACTGTTCAAGAGTATGTTGTATGTACTCCATGAAAAATGCTCAATTAATTATTGACCATGAACCTGATACTGAAGTAACTCTCTACTACATGGATATCAGAGCTTTCGGTAAAGGATTTGAAGAGTTCTACAAAAATTCCCAAGAAAAATATGGAATCAAGTTTGTAAGAGGTCGACCTTCTGAAGTTATTGAAAATGATGATTTAACTTTAACAGTTAGAGGGGAAGATACATTACTTAATACTGTAACTGAATATGATTATGATTTAGTTGTTTTAAGTGTTGGTCTCGTACCTCCTGAAGGATCTGAAACTTTAAGGCAAACTATTGGTTTATCTAAGAGTGGAGACGGTTTCTTAATGGAAGCTCACCCAAAACTCAGACCTGTTGACACATTAACTGATGGTGTTTACTTAGCTGGTGTTGCTCAAGGACCTAAGGATATTCCTGATGCAGTTGCACAAGGTTCTGGTGCAGCAGCTCGTGCAGCTATCCCTATGGTTAAAGGTGAAGTGGAAATTGAACCTATTATCGCTACAACTGATGCAGATGTTTGTGGAGCATGTGAAGTTTGTGTTGAACTTTGTCCATATGGTGCAGTATCTATTGAAGATGATCAAGCTACTGTTAATGTTGCTTTATGTAAAGGATGCGGTACATGTGTAGGTGCATGTCCATCTGGAGCTATGGATCAAAACCACTTCAAAACAGACCAAATCATGGCACAAATCGAAGCTGCTCTTGAAGACGGTAAATAATCTTGTAAAATTTAATTACATTTAGAAAAATCCTATATTTTTCTAAGATTGGAGATTTATTCTCCAATATTTTTTCTTTTTTATTTAATAATAATATATTTTATTACTCATTTTTCAAAAATTCTAATTTTAATAATTTTAATATTTTATCAATTTATTAATTTATCAATTATTAATTTATTAATAATCATTGTTATTTTATGAAAATATTTTTAATTTTTTTAAAAGTTTTAAAACTTTAAATAATTAAAAAATAATATACAATACATATAATATTTTTATCTAAAATTTAAAATTTAATTCATGAAATTTTAAGATATGAAATTTGATATAAAATGTTAAGATAGAAATTTTTAATAAAAATTTTAAATATAAATTTTAAATATAAATCTTAAGATATAATTTTATGATGTAAAATTGTAAAATTATAAATTATAACATAATTTATTAATTTAAATCTATTGCCATTATTAAATTGATTTTAATAATTATAGGCCTTTTTAATATTCCTTTATAGGTGTACAAATGTCTGAAAATGAAAATAATGTTACTGAAATTCAAAAGCTTATGAAAGAGCACAATGACTGGATGAAAAATAGTATAAATCTAATAGCTAGTGAAAATATAACTAGTTCTCAAGTACAGTCTGCTATGGCGTCTGACTTATCTCATAGATATGCAGAAGGTAAATGTGGTGAAAGACTCTATGAAGGTTGTCAATTCATTGATGATATTGAATCTGTTACTATTCGCCTTTCAAAAAAACTATTTAATGCTGAACATGCAAATGTTCAACCAACTTCTGGTGTTGTAGCTAATCTTGCAGCATTTTTCACATTTTCAAAGCCAGGTGATAATCTCATGGCTCTTGAAGTTCCTGTAGGTGGTCATATTAGTCATGCAAATGTTAGTGCAGCTGGTATAAGAGGTCTTAAAGTAAAACAACATCCTTTTGATGAAAAAATCATGAATATTGATGCTGATGCAATGGCTAAAAAAATTCTTGAAGTTAAACCTAAGATAGTTCTTCTTGGTGGTAGCTTGTTCCTTTTCCCTCATCCAGTAAAAGAGGCAAAAGAGGCAGCTGATGAAGTTGGAGCTAAAGTAATGTATGATGGTGCTCATGTTCTTGGTTTAATTGCAGGTGGAAAATTTCAAGACCCACTTAAAGAAGGTGCAGATGTTATGATGGGTAGTACTCATAAAACATTCCCTGGAACTCAAGGCGGTATAATATTAACTAAAAATGAGTATGCGGATAAAATTGATGATGCTGTTTTTCCAGGTGTTGTAAGTAACCATCATCTTCACCATGTAGCTGGACTTGGAATAGCTACAGCTGAAATGCTTGAATTTGGTATAGATTACGCTAATCAAATTATTAAAAATGCAAAAGCATTGGCTCAAGCTTTATATGAACGTGGGTTCAATGTTCTTTGCGAAGATTTAGGATTTACAGAATCTCATCAAGTTGCTTTTGATGTTTCAAATATTGGAAGAGCTTCTATTTTAGCTAAAGACTTAGAAGCTAATAATATAATATTAAACAAAAATCTTCTTCCTTGGGATGATGTTAATAGATCTGATGATCCTTCTGGTATAAGAGTAGGTACTCAGGAAATTACAAGACGAGGTATGAAAGAGTCTCATATGTCTGAAGTAGCTGATTTCATTATGAGAGTAGCTATGGAAAAAGTTGATGTAAAACAAGAGGTCACTGAATTTATGAATGATTATAATAAAGTTCATTATGCTTTTGAAGAATCAGAAGCTTATAAATATATTCAATTTTAAGATTTAATTTAAAATTTAATTTAAGCTTTTAATTTAAGCTTTTAATTAACATTTAATTAACATTTAATTAACCTTAATTAAGTTTTAATTAAGTTTTTAAGCTAAATTTTAATAAATTTTATATTTTCATTTAAATATAAATTTTATTTAAATTATTATTTTATTTAATAGATAAAAAAGGGATCAACAATGCGAATAGGATGGGCAATAACTGGAGCTGGACATTTATTAGATGAAAGTGTTGTAGTAATGGAAGAATTAGCTAAAAATAATGAAATTACTGTATTTCTTTCTAATGCTGGAGAAGAAGTTTTAAAGATGTATGGGCTTTTTGAACGGGTTGCTGCTATTACTGGTGGTTATTACAAAGAATTAGCACTTGATAGTGATCAAAGATTTAGCTATCCTATATCTGGTCGCCTTTCTCTTGGAAAATATGATCTTTTTATAGTTTCTCCTACTACTTCTAATACTGTTGCTAAAATTGTTAATGGAATTTCAGATACTCTTGTTACAAATTCTGTAGCTCAAGCTGGAAAAGGAATGGTAAAAACAATCATAATTCCAGTAGATATGGAATCTGGAGATGTTGAAACTATTCTTCCTTCAAAATTAGAACTTGAAAGTTGTGCAGACTGTGAAAAATGTGAAGCAGCTGAATTATGCCCACAAAATGCAATAATAGCTAAACAAGAAATTGACTTACTTAAATGCATTGGTTGTGGAGAATGTGAGAATTCTTGTCCTTATGGTGCTGTTAAAGCTGGAAAATTAATTACTATTCATATGAGAGATATCGATATTGAAAATACTCATAAATTAGTTCTTATGGAAGGAATTGATGTTTTAAAACATCCTAATGAAATTATGGATAACATTTAATTTTTATATTTTTATTTATTTATTCAATTTTATCTTTTTTATTTACTTTATCTACTTATCTTCTTTATTTCCTTTATCTAATTATATAATTTATCTACTTTATCTACTTTATTTCCTTTATCTAAGTTCACATACAAAATCTAATTTATCTCCGATTTTTATACTATATTTTTTTATACTTCCTTCTTTTAATTCTAAAATATATTTAGCTCCAGTTTTAGGTGTGTGAAATCTCCAAGTTTTCAACTGTTTTATTTCATAAACCTTTTTATATTTATCTAAAAATAACACATCAATATTTATTCTCATAAAAAAACTATGTATTGATGATGCAAAACGTTTGTTAGCTTTAGCTGGTTTTATTACAAGAACATAATCTAAATTTTTTTTAAACATAAGACCCTTTAATCTTGAAAAATAGCTATTTGCAAATTTTACATTAGCTATTTTCTCATTATTTTCCACTTTTATTAAAATTGTGTATTTTTTATTCATTTCAATCATGTTATATACCTTTTAATATTGATGTAAAATTGTATATTTATAAAATTATAAAATTATAAATTTTAAATTTATAAAATTTTAAGATTTATAAATAGCATTATATTAAAATATTATAAATTTTTATATTAATATTACTTTAAATACTAACATTTATTTATTAATCTTTCCATAAAGAATATAGATATATTTAAATTTTATCTAATTGTATGTATAAATTTATATTATTAATAATATTATAAAAATTAATACTATTATAAATTAATTATAAATTAATATTATTAATATTATTAAAATTAATCAAAATCAATCAGAATTATATAAAAAAAATAATTTAATAAAAAATTAATAATTTACAAAATTATAGCGAGGGTATTTATGAGAAATATTATTGTTGAAAAGCTCAATCAGACACCAATTGAAGAATTGGACATTGAAATTGTAGAAAGAAAAGGAATTGGTCACCCAGATAGTATTAGTGATGGAATAGCTGAATCTGTCAGTCGTGCCCTTTGTAATCTTTATTTAGATGAGTTCGGTGGTGTACTTCACCATAATACTGATGAAGTTCAAATAACTGCTGGTGAATCTAATCCCCTATTTGGTGGTGGAGAAATAATCAAACCTATTGATATTCTTCTTACTGGTCGTGGAGTTTCTGAATATGAAGGTAAAAAACTTGCTGTAGATAGGGTAGCTATTGAAGCAGCTAAAGCATATTTAGATGAATACATTCCTAATCTCAATGTTGAATCTGATGCTGTAGTAGAATGTAAGATTGGACATGGTTCTGGAGACCTTGTTGATGTATTCAAACGTGATGGTGCTCCATCTTCTAATGATACTTCTTTTGGTGTAGGATATGCTCCATTTTCTGAAGTTGAAACTATTGTTTTAGCTGTTGAAGAATTATTAAACTCTAAAGCTTTCACAAAAGCTAATCCTGCTATTGGTGAAGATATTAAAGTAATGGGTCTTCGTGATGATGGTAAAATAACTCTCACTATTGCATGTGCAATGGTCTCAAAATATGTAGCTAACCGTGAAGAATACATAGCTGTCAGAGAAAATTTAAAAGATGTTGCTCTTGATATAGCTGCTAAAGTCACTAATAGAGAAGTAGAAGTATTTGTTAATACAGCAGATAATGATGATGCAAAAGGTGAAGAAGGATATTATTTAACTGTCACTGGAACTTCTGCTGAAATGGGCGATGATGGATCTGTTGGTAGGGGTAACAGAGCAAACGGGCTTATAACTCCAAATAGACCAATGTCAATGGAAGCTACCTCTGGTAAAAATCCAATTAATCATGTCGGTAAAATTTACAATATTCTTTCAAATGAAATGGCAAATGACATAGCTAATAGTGTTGAAGGAGTAAAACAAATTAATATAATGATTTTAAGCCAAATTGGTATGCCAATTGATCAACCTAAAGCAGCTACTTCTCAATTAATACTTGAAAATGGTTACAATATGGATGATGTTAGTAAAAAAGTAGCTTCTGTAATGGATTCATGGTTAGAAAATATATCATCTATAACTGAAAATGTTGTAAAAGGCAAAGCTCGAACATTCTAAGGATACACATTGATTAAAATGTAGGTCATTGAATTATTATCAAACCTACTATTTCTTTTATTTTTTATATATTTCAAATATTTAAATAATTTCTATATTTAGCTATTTAATATTTTATTTTTTAGTATTTTCAGTATAATTCTATCTATTTTTATATATTTTCATATATTTTCATTATTTTAACTATTTTACTTTCAAATATTTCATTATTTTATTTTTTATTATTTGGTTTTCATTATTTTTAGAATTATACAATTACTGATATTTTTATTAAATAATTTAATATATTTATTTTATTCTTTTTTAACTAGAAATCTCTTTCATATTCATTTAAAATAATATTTTTATTTTTATTATAAATTTTCATTATTATATTTCTTTATTTTCTGATTAAGTTAGCTATTAATTTAAACATTCAAATCGTTATGTTTATATATTCATATCGTTTATATATTATAATGTTGGAAATAATTTAAAAAAATTAGAATAATATAAAATAAAGGTGATTGGATGACAGTTAAAATAGATTCAGAAAAATGCGGAAATATAAGTAATTGCCCTGGAGAAGGATTATGTATCAAAATATGCGAACAACAAGCATTAATTGATGATAATGGTAATTTAAAAGTGGTTGATGAAAATTGTGATGATTGTGATCTTTGTATTGCAAATTGTCCAAATCAAGCTATTAGTAAAGCATAATCTTTAGGTGATTAAATGGCTTCAGCCCATCGTGAAGGAGAAACAGCAAGAAAAATTAATCATATCAATGATAATTGTGTCGGGTGTGGGATATGTTCTGATATATGTCCTACTTCTTCTTTGAGTCTTGGACCGATACTTCCTATAGCTAGAGGAATAGTTGATATGGATTATATAAGAATAAACGAAGACAAATGTGTTTTATGTGGATTATGCTCATTTGCGTGTCCTTTTGATGCTATGGAATTTGAAATCGATGGAATCAATGCAAAAAATCAAGAAAAATATCCAAAATGGAATTATGGAACTAATATCACTCATGAAGATTGTATTTTTTGTGGAAACTGTGAAATATCTTGTCCAAGAGACGCAATAATTGTAAAAAGGAATTTACCAAAGATTCAAGATCTTGTAATTGGAGAAACAAGGACAGAAATAGATAAATGTATTAGTTGCCATATTTGTGAAGAAATGTGTCCAGCAAATGCCATAACAATTAAAACAGAAAATAAAGGTATTGGTCGATTCGAAGCATCTGATATTGAAATTGATCCTGAAAAATGTATGTATTGTAAAATATGTCAAAAAGTTTGTCCTACTGATGCTATCAGGATAGTATGTACTAGTTGTATGGATTCTGATCAGATATCTGATGTTGAAATTGATGGAAGTGTTATATTAGATAATGTGGCATGTATAAATTGTAGTTGGTGTGAGAAAATATGCCCTGTAGATGCAGCTCATACAGTAAAACCATTTAAAGGAGAAGTATTACTTCAAGAAGATGAATCAGAAGAAAAGATTTGTACAGGGGAATCCTGTCATGCATGTCAAGATGTTTGCCCATGTAATGCTATTATTTTAAATGATAAAATGAAAGTTAATCAAGATGTTTGTGTTTTATGTGGTGCATGCGAAAAAGCTTGTCCTCAAAAAATATTGTCTGTAAATAGGACATCAATGGAACTTTCTAATATAAAATCCAATTCTTGGCAAAAAATTCTTGGAAGTTTAGTTAATCAGTAATAAAATAAATCTGATTATAATATACCTGATTATAATATACATGAGTACAATATACTTGAGTATAATAAACTTGATTATAATAGATCTGAGTATAATAGATATAAAATTATTAAAAAATTTAAAATAGATAAAATAAGATTATAAAATGTGATTTTAAAGAAAAATGAGAGGATAAAATATAAATATAGTTACTATATACAATGTTTCATTATTTATAGAAATCTCTTATTTTTATAATTTAAAAAAAGTTTTAATTATTTATAAAATATTTTCTATATTTTATAAGTCTAAAATACGAAGTATTTTATTATTTATAAAAAACTTGTTTTTTTATAATTTTAAAAATCTTTGATTTTTTATTATTTATAAAACACATTTTATAAATCTTAAAAACTATCATTATGAATATATATACATTTCTAAAAATAAATATAAAATATAATACAACTAGAACATCATAAATAATTTTTATATAAAATATAAATTGATAATTTAATGAATAAGTATATTTTAAACTTTATTACATAATATTAATAATTATATAATGATTTTAAATCTTTTTATTCTTTTTTTAATAATAATAATTTATATTCATATAGAAAAATTTATTTATTATAACTTTATAAGTTATTAATTATGACACAAGAGGATATAATTGAAAGTTTTGACTTAGAAAAATCGATAGTTGAAAATAGTAATAAGATGAATGAATTTTTAGAAGTTCATTATGAAAAACTTAAAAGTAATTCAAAAAGTCCTGAATTAAATGAATTTTGGAATAAATTTGAAATAAAACTTAAAAATGCTCAAGAAAATAAATCAGATAATCAAGTAATAAGTGTATATATAAACTTAAGTGATACTAGACCCATATTAATCAACGAAATGGGTATAATTGAACCATGGTTTGTTAAAATAGAGGGAGTAAATTCTAAAACAGGTTTACCTGAAAAAGAAGTCTTAAACTCTAGAAAAGAAAAACCAGAAATATTAATAGATTTATTTAAGAAATAATTTTAGTATTTAATGTAAAAATTCTTCTTATTATATTTTTTATTATAGCTTTTATTATAGTTTATAGTATAGTTTTTATTTTAGTTTTTATTTTAGTTTTATAATTTTAATTAATATTTCATTTTTATTTTAATCTATATATTAAATTATAAATATATAATCAGAATAATTTAGATAAAATAATTGAAAATAATCAATGAACAAACAAAAAATAAAACAAAAAATAGGAGGTGAGATTATAGTTAGATATGTAAGCAGTGATAGAGTAATATATCATTGGTGTAAAAATTGTTCCGAATATCCTGAAGAAAAAGATATTGTTGATGAAATTCGTGCAAAACCATTAGGAAAAGCATGGCCTTGTGAGGAATGTTTAAATAATGAAAAAACTCACAGATGTAGACAATAAATTAAATCTACTTCTTTTATTCTATTACTTTTTCCACCAAATCAGAATCCAATCTGATTTATCATTAGGGTTTTCTAGCTTTCCATTCTCATTTTTAGTTAAATTTTTCTTTAGATAATCATATAATTTATCTTTTTCTTCTTCTGTAAAATTATCCAAGTTCCATTTTCCATTAGCTATAGCATCATCAATTGAATCATAAGTTCTATTTGTTTTAATTTCAAGGTTTTCAACATTAGGATATATTTCCATATTTACTAGAATATTAAATAGATAATTATAAGGTGCAAAACCATGATCTTCTTTATCAATTAGGGCATAAAAATCCTTTTCAAACTTCCAGTTATCAGGGCCAAAAATCGTAATATAAACATATTTATTAGCTATACTATTGATATTAGCTAATGTTTCTTTTATTTTATAAATTCCATTAATAGACCTTGATAAAAGGACAATATCGTGTTTTCCAACTTCTTCTTTTGTCACAGTTTCTAGATTTCCTTTAATAATCTTAACATTATTGATATTTTCATCAATACATTTAGATTCTAGAATTTCTAACATTCTTTTTGAAGAATCAATAGCTGTTACTTTTTTTGTTTTCTTAGCTATTGGAATTGTAATCGAACCTTCTCCACATCCTAAATCAAGTATGCTATCTGCCTCTGAAATTCTCATTTTTGAAAAAAGATTTTCATGATATTCGTCTTGTGCTGATCTTTGACTAAATTTATCAGCTTCTTTATCCCAATTTTTAGGCTTTGCTCTTTTTTTACTTACTATTTCTTGCCAAAAACCAACCCAATCTATATCTTCTGGATTTTTTATACAATTATTATCTTTGATATGAACACCTTCTCTATATTATTATTTGGTTTTATTTATAATAGATTTTTTTATTCTTTTTTTATTAGAATTTTTTATAATTATTTTAATATTTAAGATATAGATAACGGTTAATTATTTATTTTTTCAAATATTTTTCCTATTTAATAATTATAAAAATATTATATAACTTGTATAAAATATTGAAAAATTATTTATTAAATTAATTTTATTTATAAAAAAATATATATGTTAATATGGTTATATTATTATATGGTAAATACACAGAAAAACATATAATAATATAAACAATATAAATCAAAATAATAGAGTTGATTATTTTATGACTACAACAGTTAAAACAACATTAAATTTAAATAAAGATATTATGAGAAATATAAAAATAATAGCATTAAACAAAGAAACAACACAAACAAAGGTTATTAACGATTTATTAGAAAAAGCTATTGAAAAAGAAGATGATATATTTAAAAAAAATCCCAATATTAAAATAATAAAAAATCCGCCACTTAAAAAACCTAAAAGGAGTTTTGACGAACTTATAGGTAGTGTTAAAGCACCTAAAGGATTTGATGCAGTAAAAGCTGTGAAGGATGTAAGAAAAGGGAAGTATTAACTCATGATATTTCTAGATGCTAATTTTTTAATAGCTTTATTTATGGGGGATCACAGGCAAAATAAAGAAGCTTTTAAGATATGGAATAAAATTAAACATGATGAACTTGTAATTTCTAATTCAATTGTATTGGAAGTAATAACAGTCATGAATATTAATTTAAAAGTTTCAAAAGAAGTATTAGAAGATGTATATATTAATCTAAATTCTAATCTATTTAATATGATAGATGACACTATATTTTATAATGAAACTATGGAAAGACTAGTAGATTATTTCCCAGAAAGATTATCTTTTTTTGATTGTTTATATATAGAAATAATGGAACAATTAGGAATAACACAAATAGCTACATTTGATAAACACTTCAACAATAAAGAAATAGAAGTAATATCTGCGTATTAATGACAAACAAATATGATATGAGGTTTTTGGTCTAGATTTTAGCTATTTATTTTCTATTTATTAAAAAATAGTATAATATATTAAAATCTTAAAAATGAGAAGTGAGTTTGTATATAAGAGATATAAAATAAAAAAAGAAAATGATGAATTGATGAAATGAAAAAATAATATTTAAAAGTTTATTCATCTATAAAGCGATTATCTGATTTAGTATCTTTTGCATTTTTGTGTTTTTCTTCAAACCATCCTACTTTTAAGTCTTTACAGGTGTCTTCATATAATTGAGGTACGTATGGTTTTATATCTAAAACAGGAGTTCCATCTAAAATATCTAAATTTGAAATATGGATTACATTTCCTTCAACGGAATCTAGTTTTACAACTGATATTCCAATAGGATTTGGACGTTTAGGAGATCTTGTTGCAAAAACTCCATGATGTTCATCGTCTAAAAATGGTTTAACTTCTAAAGAATATCCTTTAGCTTTATGTAGGTGATATATTAAAGTTAAATGAGAAAAATCTTTTAAATCTTTTAACCCATTTATAAGTTCTGTGTTTAAATGAATCTCGCCTTTTATTCCTTTAGCCCCTGTTGGTTGAATTGGCATACCTTCTAAATTTTTAAAAGGAGATTTTACTATTCCTATGACATCAAACTCTATTTTATCCATTATTTCATCTTTTTTAGTTCTTTTTTATAATTTATATATTATTCTTAAATTATCTTAAAATTATATAATATTTCAACATTATATTATTATATTTAAAATCAAATCTATTTTAATTTATTATTAATTAAAAATATAAGTTTTTTGTCTAATGATTTATTATAAAGTAATGTAATGTAGGTTTTATAGATTAAATTTTAGAAGTTAATTAATGAAATTATATAAAATTATTCATGTAAATTATAAATAATTATTTATAAATAATTATATATTAAAATTAATCATGAAATATTTATTATATAATTTATCTAGTTTATCTAGTTTAAAAATTTAAAAATTTAATAAATTAAAAAATATTCATAATGGATAAATATTATAAAATAAATAGTATTAATGAATATTTTAATAATCTTATATTTTAATAATTTTATAGTTTTATTTCTATATTTTATATATTCTATATATTTTCTAATTGAATAATTCAAATTGAATAATTTATATTCAGTAAGGTAGTAATAATATAAATAATAATATAAATTTAAGATATAGCTAATTTATCACATAAATAATTTAACAAATAATTAAAATTAATTCATTTATCTAAGGAGAATTCTAATGCCAATAAAAGAGGCAGAAAAAGCATATGATCATAAGAAGATAGAAAAAGAAATCCAAGAAGCTTGGATAAAGAATCAAATTTATTCTAAAACTAACCAACTAAGGGAAAATGGTCCTAAATACTCTTTTTTAGATGGTCCACCTTATTGTAGTGGTGAAATTCACCTTGGAACAGCTTGGAATAAAGTAATTAAAGATACTTATTTAAGATTCAAATCTATGAGTGGATTTTCTCTCAGAAGGCAGGCTGGATGGGATACTCATGGTCTTCCTATTGAACATAAAGTAGAACAATTGCTGAATATTAAAAATAAACAGCAAATTGAGGAAGAAATAGGGATAGCTAATTTTGTAGCTAAATGTAAAGAATTTGCCGTGAAAAATAAAGGGGTCATGACTGAGCAGTTTGAAAGTCTTGGGGTTTGGATGGATTGGGATAATCCTTATATAACATTTGATCCAAAATATATGGAATCTTGTTGGTGGACTCTTAAAAAAGCTAATGAGAAAGATCTTCTTATTAAAGATAAACGTGTTATTAGCTGGTGTCCGAGATGTGAAACAGCATTAGCTGCAGCTGAAATAGATTATGAGGATAAAGAAGATCCTTCAATTTATGTTAAGTTTCCAGTAGTCGAACCAATATTAGAAGCTTTAGAAAATCCAGATGGTCTTAAAGAATACTTTTTAGTTTGGACTACTACTCCATGGACTCTTCCAGCTAACTTAGCTGTTTGTATGAATCCTGATTTCGATTATTCATTTATTAAATTTTTCAATAAAGAAAATGATAATAATAATATTGATGTAGATAATGAAAAAGGTATATTAATTTTAGCTAGTGATCTTGTTGAAGAAATCTTTGGGCCTGCTGTAAAGGTAACTAAGATTAAAAAAGATACTGGTGAAGTTGATGAAAATGGAAAACCTGTTAAAGTTACTGAAGAGCTTAGAGAGCCAATTTATGAAGTTATAAAAGAGATTAAAGGATATGAACTCAATGGAATGTCTTATGTTTATCCATTAACTCAAGAAGTTCCAGAACAAGTAGACTTTGATAAAGATCCAAAACTTGTCAATGTTCATACAATTCTTCCTGGTGATCATGTAGAGCTTGGAGAAGGTACTGGTCTTGTACATACTGCTCCTGGACATGGTCCTGATGATTTTGAAATTGGTAAAGAATTTGATCTTCCTATATTTTGTCCAGTAGATGAAGAAGGAAACTTCACTACTGAAGGTGGAAAATATAGTGGAGAATTTGTTAAAGATGCAAATTCTGATATAATTGATGATTTAAAAGAAAATGGACTTCTTTTAAAGAGTGAAATTATAGAACATAGATATGGAACTTGTTGGAGATGTAAAACTCCAATTATTTATCTTGCAACTGAACAATGGTTCTTGAAAGTTACAGAAATAAAGGAAAAAATGCTTTCTGAGATAAATAAAGTTGAATGGATTCCTAAATGGGCCGGTAAAGGAAGATTCCATGATTGGGTCGATAATGCTAAAGATTGGACAATTTCAAGACAAAGATATTGGGGAATTCCTATTCCTGTGTGGGTATGTGAAGAATGTGGTGAAATTAAAGTAATTGGTTCTGTAGAGGAGTTAAAACAAAATTCAATCCATGAAATTACAGCTAATGATGAAGATTTAGTTCACAGACCTTATGTCGATGATATTATATTTAAATGTGAGTCTTCTGATTGTAATGGTGAAATGAAACGTATTCCTGATGTTCTTGATGTTTGGATCGATTCTGGTGTAGCTGGATGGGCAGCACTTTATTATCCACAAGAAAAAGAAATGTTTGAGGAATGGTTCCCATATGACTTCATTACAGAGGGGCATGATCAAACTAGAGGATGGTTCTACTCACAACTTGGTACTGGTGTTATAGCCTTTGATCAAGTACCTTATAAGAAAGTTTTAATGCATGGATTTGTTCTTGATGAAATGGGTAAAAAAATGAGCAAATCCCTTGGAAATGTTGTTCAACCAGAAGATGTAATTGAGGGATATGGTGCAGATGTATTGAGATTCTATCTATTATGGGCGAGTAAACCATGGGATGATCTTAAATTTGTTTGGGATGAACTTAATAATATTAAAAAGATGTTCAATATTCTTTGGAATGTTTATGTATTCTCAACAACTTATATGTCTCTTGATAATTTTAATCCAGAAAATTGCAATTTTGATGATAAAAATGGTAAAAGCAATGTTATTCTTAGAGATGAAGATAAATGGATTATTTCAAGAGCTAATTCATTAGTTAAAGAAGTTGAAGAAGATTTAAATCAAGCATTTTTCCATCAAGCTACTAGAAGAATCAACACATTTATACTTGAAGATCTTAGTCGGTGGTATGTAAGACTTATAAGAGGACGTACTTGGGTTGAAAAAGATGATCCTGATAAATTAGGTGCGTATTATGGATTATATACAGCTATTGAAACATTAATAAAAGTATTAGCACCAATAGCTCCTCATATATCTGAAAAAATATATGAAAATATTGTTCAAGGTACAAAAGACAGTGCAAAATTAAGTATTCATATGGAAGATTGGACATATGATGAAGATTTAATAGATAACGATCTTGAAAAACAAATGGATGTAATAAGGGACATAATTGAAGCTAGTGCAAGAGGAAGAGATGTAGCTAAGTATAAACTCAGATGGCCAGTAAGTGATATAACCGTTGTATCTGATGATGATTTTGTTCTTAAAGCTGTAAATCATCTTCAAGATGTAATAAAAGATCAATCTAATACAAAAGAAGTTATAACAGCTACTGAATTTGAAAATCTTACATTTACAGCTAAACCTAATTTAAAAACACTTGGCCCTAGATTAAGACAAGATATGGGTCCAGTAAAACAATTTTTAGCTACAAATGATGGAAACCAAATAAAAGCTGATTTAGATAAAAATGGAAAGATTGATGTTGTTATTGATAGTGGAAATGAAGATGGAAGTGACAAAATCATCGAATTAGCTAAAGAAGATGTTTTATTTGATAGCATTCTTCCTGATGATGTAGTTAGCTCTGAATTTAAAGGAGGAAATGTATTTATAAATACTCAAATCACTCCTGAAATATTGTCTGAAGCCATGGCAAGAGAACTTATTAGAAGAATCCAAGACATGAGAAAAGACAAAGATCTCGATGTTGAAGCTAATATAAATGTCACTGTTCAAACAGATGATAAATTCAAAGATATAATAGCTAATCAAATCGATTTTATAGCTAATGAAGTTAGAGCTAATAATATTTCATTTGATGATATTGATGTTGGAAATGAGAGTACTAATCAATATACAAAAGAATGGAAAATCGAAGAAGATATTGTTATAGTTCGAATTGAAACTTAATCTAGATTTAAAATTTTTTTATTTTTTATTTTTTTTATTTACTTGTTCTTATTTTTGATTTATATGTTTATATTTTATATGGGAAATATTTTTTACAAAATCACAATATTTATATATTATTTTTTTCACAGTAATTATTAGTAAAAAATATATTTCAAATTGAATTTATATATGTTTTTTTACTTCGTTTAACCTAAGTTAAACG